>NZ_JAFNOY010000006.1:0-200458 GCF_026536055.1 Lactobacillus sp. B4015 | reverse complement strand
ATTGTCGTGAGCATAAACTTGCCAACACGTTTAGCACGTGAAGGAGTTTGATCTTTTTTAACCATATTCTTCATATCTCTTTCAACTTTTCTTTATTATATGATATATAGCATACATGATTAATTATATTATATAAAATATAATATGCAACAATTTTTTAAAAGATAGGAACATTAGAGATGAAATTTAATAACAGTAACCCAAGCTTTCCAGATTACAACTCCTAAGCTAAAATCAAAAAATCTTTCACTTTTAGTAGAGTATCATTTATAGAAAAAAAGCCTGACTTTATTCTGTATAGTGAACAAAATCAGACTTTTATTTTTGTTATATTAATACTAACCTATCTGTACCAGATAAGCTTACAATCCTTTATTTGGAACTAAGAATGGCTAATGGAATAAGTAAGATATTCTTCTAGATATAGTACATCAATTGTATATAGCCTTTAACTGTAGAAATGATTTTTCCAAAGATGAACGTAATTTATTTAACCCTAAATAGCTTAATGTGGGAAAGAATATTTTATTAATGTTTTGATCATCTTTGGTTTGTGTATACAAAATACATTCGTTACCAAATTCTAGACGAATTTTTTCATAAGCCAAATCATCATCTATTTTTATATTATTAAGTTCAGTAATTAATTTTTTTGCATATACCAAATTCTTAAATAGCAATACTAGTGCTGCATTGTTTAACGTTGTTACAGTTTCATGCCTCCAACTAATATTATGAACAATATCATATGTATTTTTTTGATATTTTTGTATGAGCATCTGTGCCAAACCAATGATTCGTTTTCCAGGTAAAAGAAAAAGTGTATTACCAAAATTAAATAAGTCTTCATAGCGCCAGTTTTTAATTTCTGATAATAGCTCTTCTAAACGTTTAGTATCTCGTGGCATAAATAAATTTTGTCCCGTATCAGACTTTAAAAAGCTACAGGCAACTGCAGCTCTCAATAGCAAAGTTCGATTATAAGGCTTCTTTTGACTTGCCTTTAAATATATTGAAGCTAAGCTCTGAAGTTTTTTGTCGTTATCAGTTAAATAAGCTGAAACAATCTTTTGATAGTCAATGTTATCGTTTAAACTATCGGTAACAAATTCAGATGGCTTAATACGCATGCGTTCAAGCATTGCAATCACTTTTTCAAAAGACATATTAGCCTGTCCTTTTTCCCAATAATATAAAGAAGACTTAGAAGTAATGTCACGAGAAACTATATCTAAACTCATCCCTTTTTGTTTTCTTATTTGTTTAAATTTTTCGCCAAACTTAATATTCATAAAATCTCCTAATTTAAAGCATAAATTAAATAATACTTATTTACTTAACGGTGATTTTATCTGCAACAAAAAGATATTGCCTTAACAATTCCGCAAAATGCTTTACTAATCGACACGTAACGACTGTTTCAATAAGTTCATAATCAATTTATCTATTCTCTTATATTATATATAGCCAAACCAAATATTTTGGCAAGATGAAATTGTGCTTTTGCAGTAAAAAATAATCGGAAATTTGTTCTGTATACAGAAATTTTCATTTTTGTAATTAAGATTTTATATATTATTCATAATAAGAGGAATGCTGAAAGTAAGGAGATAAAGATGAAAAAAATCAGCAAATTGTGTATTTCGCTATTCGTCATAATTGCTTTACTATTTATTGGTATAAAAGTAAGTAATAATAAGCAAAATGCTAAGGCAGATCAAACTAAAATTACCTACGTAAAAAAGAAGGGTAGGACTATTAAAGTCTTTAATGTTCCTGCCTTTGAAAAAATTAACGTTAATATTAATAAAGCTCGTCTAGATAAAAGATTTATCAACCTTAAAGTTTCAACTGGAAAGAGTTTTCAGGTCAAGGCTACCGGGCCAGATGCCAAAAAAATAAAAGCTACCGTTAACAATAAAAGTCTCACTATTTCTAGCTCACACTCAATCCGTAAAGGCAGATACAAAGTCAGTGTAACGGTACCTAATAGCGATGCCTTGCAAAGCATTACTGGTTATAGCTATGGTAGTAACGTTAGTCTCCACAAATTGAACCTTACTGACATTCAACTAGCCGCAATCTATGGTGATGTTACATTAGACAAGATTAAAACTAATGAGCTAAAACTACGTCAAGTTTACGGAGATTTTACAGCAAGCAATTCAACTATAAACAAGGCAAACTTAACTACAGATACCGGTGATACGGTAATTAGTAGTTGTAAATTCCAAATGAATGCAAAGTATTCTGGTGTATGTGATGTTGAAGTTGAAGATGATTCCCAGATACTAGGCAATAGTTCGTTTAGTCTACATGAAGGAGACTTCATCATGTATGATTCACCAAAGATTGGTTATAACCTATCATGCAGCAAAAAAAATAAAATTAAATTCTTTGGTAAGTCGCACTCAACTCATTTTGAGCGAACCATCAATAATAAGCCAATGCTTACTGTTAAGGATAGGAAAGGTTATATCAGTATCAAAGATTAGAAAATAACAAGCATGTATTTCAAACAAAAGCGTTTATTTTTTACACTTTATTGTTTAATAGCTAGAAGGTAAAATACGATGAATAAAAAAATTAAATTATGTTCAATTATAATAATTCTAGGTCTAGCTGTTTTTTGCGGTGGCAAAGCAATATCCAACCAGCAAAATGTTACAGCAGCTAATCCCTCAGCCACTCAATCAGGTGATACGAGTCGAGTAATAAAAGTTGATCAGTTCAACAGTATTAAGTTCGCAGCTTATCGACCTGACATAAAAATTTCTTCAGGAAATAATTTTCAAGTTACTGTAAGTGGGAGCCAAGGAGCAGATATCAATAAAATCAAGGCTGAAGTTAAAAACAAGCAATTAGTAATCTCAGATCAACCCGAAAAATCATATCGGGATGGAAACTACTATATAAATGTTACTGTTCCTAATACAACAACAATTAAAAAACTAACTGGTTTCTGTGATTCCGGCGATTTCAGCTTGAACCAACTAAATGTTCCTCAAGTTAACATGTCATTCCACGTTGGTGACGTTAAAATTAACCATCTTAAAGCAAAAAATATTCGTCTTAAGCTAAAAAGCGGTGACCTTAAAGTTACTAGTTCGAACTTTAACAAGGCTTCATTCGCCTTAGACGAAGGTGATTTTTCTATCAGCAAAAGTAAGTTTAAAGCCAATGTAACAATGGGCGAAATGGGCTACGCCAAAGTCAAAAGTTCAAAATTGCTTGGTAACAGCTCTTTTAAATTAGCTGAGGGCAACTTCCAAATGTCCAATGCGCCAAAACTTAGTTATAAGCTTGCTACCAAACATTCAGGCATAGTTAAAGTTCATAATAAGTCTCATCATCATAATTTTTCTAAAACTTTATCACATCGATCACTTCTTAAAGTCACTAGTAAAAGCGGTGATATTAATATTAAGTAATCTTAAACAGCAACTGGGAGCTTATTAAAGTCGAAACTTTAGCAAATCCAAGATTCCACAAAATTAATGTGTTTTTTTACATTTATAGATGTAATATAGTCGTAGCCTAATCATATTAGTAACCGTTAATTCACTTCAATTAAAAAATTTAGGCTGATATTTTTATTCTAGCGTGGTAACTAAATGATTGGCTATTAATCAAATGTTTTTAAAAATAATTCTAAGTATGTTAAGCGGCTTAGTCTAATTTCACTTACCATATTCTAGAAAAATAATTTATATTGAGGTGATTTTATGAATCTAAATAAAAAAATAGTGTTCGGTTCAGTCGCAAGTATTTTAGCGCTGGGCTCAGTAGTACCGATAATTCAAAATTCAAATCTATCAACTGTATCTGCTAAATCAGCAACTATTACTTTAAATCATAATTCCTACATTTACAGCTCTAATGGTAAACGTACTAATTCCAATGGTAAAAAGACCTTAAAAACAGGTACGGTTGTAAATTCAAATGGAAAGATTTCAACTATTAATGGTAAGAATTATTATTCCATTACTAACAATGCTTATATTAAAGCCAGCAATGTAGGGATGATTGATGATCAAGTCCAAAAAGGCAATTTGCAGTTAAATTATAATTCATTTGTCTACGACAAAAACGGCAAGCGCTTATCTACATACCGTGGGAGTAAATCTAATACCCATATCAAAAAAGGCACTCCTTTAAAATATGCCACTTCTATTGAGCCTGTTGATCGAAATAGTAAACATTTTTATCTTTTAAATGACGATGGTTACAATCAATCTTGGCTACCATATGAAAAAATCGGTAATAAATATTACTACAATATTGGTGCTGGAGGCTATATCAATGCTTCGAATGTAGATAAAATTGACAATAAGCCCCTATACACTACTGAAACTTCTGTTACAATTGAAAACTCAAATATTAAGCAGCCATTTACGATTGGTACTGGCAAAGACAAAACAGAAATACAGAATGGTAAGACCTACAACGTTGACAGGATTACAGGTGTAACCGCTGATCCATCTAGTCTTACAGAATATCGTATCAGCGGTACTACCGATGCCTTTATTAGTTCTAACCTTGTCAAAACTAGGCCTCGTCAAAGATTAGAAATATATACGTATGCCACATATGTAAGTTTTAATAAATCTACAAGTACATATGACGCACATGGAAAGGCCCTACATATTGAAGGTACCCATTCTACTTTTAATAAAAATGATAAATATCCGGTTGAGGATTTAACATACATTTGGATTCCTGAAGAAAATAAGGCTGAACTATTTTACTTACTACAATATTCCTGGACTAAAAATGGTATCAAAAATAGTATACCGGGTAACTTTGTGAATGAGAGTTATCAAGGACTTATCTACGTTAAAGCATCTGATGTAAATTACTGTTCTGGACCTTATCTGAAACCAGATAATTCTCCTGAGCAGGCAAAAGCAGATGCTAACGTGGCCAAGGAAGCTGATAAAAAAGAGCTTCAAAACTTAATTAGTCAAGAAAATACGATAGTTGCCTATAAGAAGAATAATGTTATCAGATTTTGTGACGTATATTATAGCTATGCCTTAAAATTTGCTAAGAGCATAAATGACTCAAATACTGCAAGTATAGCAGAAGTTAAAAAAGCCACTTCATTATTATCTACAGCTCAAAAAGCAGTAATTAATAGTACTCCTGAACAAGACCAAATAGATAATATTTTGATAAACACTAATCCCTATCTTTATATAAAATAGAATAGCAATAATCAAAGCTAATACAGTTTAAAGCTTCATTTCGATACTTAATCGGAATGAAGCTTTTTATTTATTATTGGATTAAAACATAATTAAGACTAGTACGCTTGAAGGTTTGTTTAATCGACATTTATAGCCTCGTTAGCATGTAGTCTTTTGTAGCTTTAATATACATGTTTTTACTAATTAGCGGCATGTAACAAATCGCAAGCAGTGACTAGTATTTATTAATAGTCACTGCTTTTTTGTGTAACTTACTTGCCAAAATTTTTTCAACCTTAAAGCACTAGTTAATCAAGTTAAATTACAGTTTTATCAATGCCAATAATTATTCTACTATCAATAGTTTAGCCATAATAAAAACCTCGAAGTTGTCTTAACTTCGGGGTTCATATCAAATATCTACTCACTCTTCTTTTAATTTGCTAATAGGTCACCTGGATACTTACCAATTAGAAGTACCGGTGTTTCTGATATATCTTTATGCTTTAAATAACGTTTTAATTGTTTAATTGAAGTATCAGCTATTTGTTTATTCTTACCAGTTAATTCGCTAGCTAACGTTTGCGCTTGCTCTAATAAAGCCGAAGTAGGTTCATTATTATCTTTAGCATCCATTACTTTTAGTTCAGCATTAATTAGTGGTTGTAAGCCCTTATTAAATAGATTTTTGTTATAAATACCATTCACGTAGTTCGTATAACCTTTATATTTACCATCCTTAGAAATCAAATCAACGGAAATGCTGTTTTTAATGGTTGTCAGCTTTCTGACCTTAAATAGTGTATGGTTTTTAACAAGCTTCTTTAATACCTTTCGGCTATATGATTTACCACCCTTGGCTGCTGTATTCTTATATAACACACCTTTAGCAGCATTAGGTAATACAAAAACATACCCAGCTTTAGCTAACTTCTTAGTCCAAGCTTTATTAGTTACAAGCTTAGGTTTTTCAATTTGTGCGGCTTGGACTGTAGTATTACTTGTGGTAGCCAACAGTTGTCCCGCCGATACTATCGTTAAAACAATTAAAACTTTAACTATTTTTTTCATATGCTTTCCTCACTAGTACCAATGATGTGCTTGCCAAAATGGTTTAGCTTTTACCCATGAACCATACCGATTTTTGACATATCTATCTGCAGTTTTTTCTAGATTTACTTTACTGTAATCTCCATTAAGGTAAGACTTAGTTAATTGAAAATGCCCATAGTACTGACCATTAGTTGCCGTATACCTATAGGTGGATTCATTATAAGCAATATAAGCAATCCATACTTTTGCCGATCTATTTGCACTGCTTAAATTATCATAATACTTACGTTTTATACTTGCTGGAATATTAGCATACGGGTTACCAGTAGAATTATAACCATAAGCTCTTAAAAGATCATTGTCAAAATTTAAAATGGTATTGCCGTTAACCGTGCCTTCACTATAATCATCAGCATTTTCAACATTTTGTGGTAAGTAAATTGGTGTTCCACTAAGGATCGGTGTATCAGGATCAAGATTATTATTAAGTTGCTCAACTACTGATAACTCAAGATTATTGTTTTTAGCAATTTGTCTTAGTGATTGATCAGCTTTATTAGCAACCGGAGCCATATCATTCTTAGAAATCGAAGACAGTGCTGTCGACTTCGCTGATACAGTGCTAGTGGTCAGCATCATGGATGCTGGCACTGTTGCTAACATAATTGCAGAAGAACCTACTTCCAAAATTTTTTAAATTACATTTTTACGCCTCGTTTATAAAAAGGTAATTATAAATTACATATTATCTTTAAAGCAATTATAACATAAATTTTATTTTTTATGTTTATTTAAATATCTACTAATCTAGCTTTACTTAATGTGCATTACGCGGATAGGCGGCCATATTTTCTGCATAGCAAATTTAGAAAAAATAAAATCCTAATTTCTTCATTATTGATAACAGACTTAGAAATATACATATAGGTATCAAAAAGTCTCAAAAGCTTTTTAACTCTTGAGACTTACTACAAAAATATAATTTAACAAACAGTAATGTCGTGAAATACATGTCCCTCAAATATTTTGTGGTTAACTTACAACCCATTTCTTATAAATTAATTTCCCAAAAGGCTAACGTCGCGTACTCTAATTTTAAAAATTGGCTTTATATCATAATTTACAACACAATGCTTATGATTAATTATTCCGTCATATTCAAGTATATTACCAGTACTTTGATTCTCACTAGTTATCTTAAAATGCCTGTCTTTACTTTGTTTCAATACATCATATGTTTTCTGATCATATGAATAATACCTAAGACTGCTTTCACTTTTAAAAGCGTTATAGGCTATTGTTTCTAAAGAAAAATGATATAAGTTGATACCCATATTTAGGATAAAATAAAATACAATAGCAGCTACAATAAATTTTTCAATCCGCTTAAAGAAATCCACGATTATTTCCTCATAATGCCATAATAATATTGATTATAACTATATTCTACATCAGTTAAATCTTTATCCAAATCTTCCTGTACTTGCTTTCTATGCTTTATCTATAATATTTTTAACAATAGTAAAACCCTCTAAATTTCTTTTTGTTTTCAATCTAGGGGGCTTACATTATAAATTTATAGTCAATTAAGAAACTGTAAATGCTTCTTGTAAAGACAATGTGCAGATTTTCGCTTTATGGAGGAAAAGTAGCGAACGATAATATTAAAACTAGATATTTTGAAAAATTGAAGGATCTAACAAACTAAAATACACGGCTCCAATTAAATATCGAAGTCGTGCGTTAGTTCTTGCTTAATAATAAAGTGTTTATTTTTTAGTTGCAATTAAATTTCAGGGTTTTAGTTTAGGCTAAGCAATATTTTGACAAAATTAACGCTTATCTAAAATTTGATATGCTCTAGATAGTAAGTTATCCAAATCTTTGTCACTAACATGGCCAACAATTCTACCATGTCGACCGAAAAAATCATAATTAGGCATGAAAAAAGTAATTACACTATCAGATACTCCACTATTAATGTCAGCAAAATGACAGTATAGCTCACCCTTATCTTTATTAAGGCCATGCGTAAGAGGCATACAGATAACTAATCCCGTTTTTTGATTATATGCATTATTTGATATAACTATTGCTGGTCTCTGAATATTGCCAGATTGAAAACTATGCCCACCTTCTTCTCGTCCTGCATGAGGTTCAGCATCTATCCAAATAATATCTCCTTGTTTGGGCGCTACCACGGCATGTTCTCCTTACCAATCTGCATCGTATCAGGATTGCCTACTTTTTTAATTTCTTTTTTAAAGTCAATATCGTCATATTCACCATTAAACCACGGATTAGAGTCAATAGCCTTATAGATTAAAGTGCCATTATTTTCTTGAGTCAATTCAAATCGTTGACCAAGTTTAACACCTGCCTTACTAGGAACCGTGAGAGCAGTAGAATTACCAACTTTTCTAACAACAAAGTTACCTAATTTCTTTTCCATTAATATTAACTCCCTAATTAACGTTAGTACAAGTATACACAATTTCTAAAAAAATTGCAATTATATCTTTACAAAATCTAAGCAATATAGTCATAACATTTATTTAACATAATTTAATAAAGGCTATAGTCATTTTACACAAGATTATTTAAACCCCTATCTAATTTAACTATGATATTATAAACTGAGTATTATATTTTTCAGTTTTTATAATTATTATTTCGAAAGTTATTATGATTGATTATAGACAAAAAATAATAGACAAATTACAAACTCAATCTAAACTAAGTTTATCGACTTGTGAGTTTCAAGAAATTAATGATCTCAATCTAGATCAGTTTAATGCCATTGGATACATGGGTAATAAATTTTCTTATGTTTACTCCACTTATGATGGCAAGCTACTACATAAGATGTCAGTAATGGGAGATAAAAATCTGAGCCATGTAGAAAAAATTTTTAAAGACATAGAACAAACGTATCAAATAGCAAATTCGAAAGTTCTTATTTATATTAAAGAAGATGTTATGTTATATATGATCTGAGAAATCCTAATTTTATGTCTAAGTTCACTGCTCTCAACAGCATGGAAAATAATGGCTGTAAAATTATTAAATCAGCACAATATCATTGTAGATTCGGATTCAAAATACCTACCAATCTTGTTTTAAAAGATTCCGATAGAAAAAGCATATATAATTTATATAAGCATAGATGTGTATATTGTAATAAAAAATTACGTAAAGATGATTTTCAAATAGATCACATTGTTCCTAAGAATGAAGGCGGCAATAACTACTACAAAAATTGGGCTTTGACATGTGAAGAGTGCAATGAAGATAAAAATAATTTGATTTTTTCCTGGGATAGAAACAGTTTGGCTTTTAAAGGTAAAATGTATCTAATAAAGCTAACAAATAACTATCATTTTTATAAAATAAAAATTGGTAATGACTATAGACTAGTTAGAAAGCCAAAAAATTTTGATTTTAAAGTATACTTTACGATATACAAAAAAGTGAATAATAATATATATGTCAACAGAGATAATATAGACAGTGGTTATCAATTTATCATAAATATTACTAACTCAATTGACCTTGAGGAAATTACTGAAAATGGGAAAAAGATTGATAATAAAACAATTGAAAATATATTAGTCACCCGAAGAATAAATAAATGTAGTACAAATAAAATTGATGATTGGCTTAAGTAGTAGAAACTATTGCTATTAACCTATCTAAGAATTGGTAGTTTTTTAAAGCTAAACACAAATAAAGTCTGGCAAAGGCTATTTAAACCTTTGTCAGACCTTTACTGTACTTTGATTAATCTCCTTTTAAATTTAAATCTAAAAAGTGCAATGGTTGAAGTTAACTCTAGACTCTTTAGACTTTATTATTTTTTTATCGACTAATTTGTTTTATCTTGGTGGGCTTGTTTTTCTGCATCTTGGGCAGTGTTGCTTGGCTTTAACTTAATCCCGTAAACGAACTTTACTTCGCTACTTTTAACATAAGCATCGCCAACATCAATTTTTGAGCAGATTTTTAATTCTTTATATTAAATAACCAGTTGTTTTCAATACTATGTTTTAGTGGTTTTATCTTTTATTACTGTTTACTTCAAACGCATAGCCTACTTTAGGAATTGCTACTTTAGCAGACTGGCTGATTTTTTTACCAGTTTGGTCTTGACGAATAGTAAAATGCCCTGTTTTGCCTTTGAGCAGGCCAGCAGGAAAAACTACTTGCGTTTTTTCTGAATCAGCCGTAACAGCATACATTTTGTGGTTATTGTAGTAAAAATTCAGTGTACAGCCCTTGTTTGTTGCTATTTCATAAGTAACACTTTCTTTTGTTCGATTGCCTTTAACAGCGCACGGCACAGGTGCAGCATAATCTTTACTGGTGAGTTTTACCTTGGTAGTTGCTTTCTTGTTAGCTTTATTTATACCATACAGAGTGAAATTCTTGTAACCTTTAAATTTAAGGTTAGCGGCAAAATTGCCTGATTTATTAACTTTAGCTGTTTTAACATTTTGCTTATTATAAAATATTTTTACTTTCTTTAGTCCGTTAGCTTCACCAGTTAACTTTACTTGATTTTTATTATTATCATAAAGTGCATGAATATTTCTTAATTTGGGAACAGCTTTAACATAGGTAGTAACTGTTATAATGTCGTTTGTATCGTTAATTTCTTCCGCGCTGAATAAGGCTGGTGTAGAATATATCGCATTCATACCTCTAATATCGCAAGATTGAATACTATAAAATCGATTTGATGGATTCATCACTGATATACTATCAGAGGCATTGTGATCCAACCCCAATGCGTGTCCTAGTTCATGTTCCGCTACATTAACTCGTTCACTCTTTGAATAATTATAATATGAAAGAGCAGCTCTATTTAATAGAACCTCATTACTAACAATTTGACCAGTACTAGTATTATATGAAGTATGAGTAACACCTGTTATTCCCAATTCATTTGATCCATCATAGCTACTTACAGTAGTTTTAGAATTATTTGCAGCTTTTTTCCAATAAAATCCATTATTGCTCCATGCGTTAGTAGCTGCATTCCAAACATCTTTATAATAACTTGATGTTGATAAATCATAATAATATGCATTGGAATATTTATATCGCCAAGGATTAGCAGGGGTAGTATAAATGGTTGCTGCATTAACTTGAGATATTTCAACAACACTACTACTAATAATTCCTAGTCCTATTATTGCTATACAAAAAGATGATAATATATTTATTTTTATTTTCATTTTCATAAGACTCATATCTTTCTAATCAATTTATCAAACCAAACTATACCTTTTATTATAAAGAAATCGCTTTCGAAAATTATTATAGTAAATTTACTAAAAAATTCAAACCGAAAATTTTATAGCTGTATCAACCAATGGTAGTATCATTAATAATAGAGAATATGCTAAATTAGGTAGATTTCTAATGGTAATAGCATGAACTGTCAGCAACATGAAATCGATCAAAATTGTAATTGCTGCAGTTATGAATGCCAATATTCTCCACCCTTTGTTTAACCACAACGTATTTTTAGTATTAAAAATTATTTTGTGATTTTCCATTTATATTATTTTTAAAGTTTGCCCTAAGCAAATCTGCCTTTGCTTATGCTGTATCCATCTTATTCGCATAACTATTATGACTTTAAAGCACTACTTTATCTCGGTTAACTTATTATTTTCTAGTACCCAATGCCGAAAGCCCAAGTCTTTTGCCCGCTGGTAATTAATGTGATGTGAAATCATAATGACCGTTTTATTAATGCTTGCAAGCATTTTTTCCACCTGTAAAGCATTTGCCGGGTCAAGGTTAGCGTCTATTTCATCGGCTAAAATTATTTGTCGGTTAAACACTAATGCACGAGCAATTTCCAGTCGCTCGCACTGTCCGCCAGATAAGTTGCAACCATTGCCTTGGCAAACATACTCTAAAGGCTGACCACCAAGCTCTTGATCAAGGCCCACTTCCCTTAAGCAGGTTATTAACAGTTCATCAGGGAACATTAAACCTAAACTTAAATTGAAGCGTATTGTTTCATTAAAAATATAGGGGCTTTGCTGAATTAAAGCAAAGTACGCGGGATTAATCTCAGGTTGAGCTTGACCATCGACGCGATAAGCCAGCTTCCCTTCAGCTGGGTGCAAAGTTCCCATAATTAAGTTAAAAATAGTGCTTTTGCCAGCTCCCGAAGCGCCAGTTAACAAAATCTTATCACCCTGATTGATTATAAACTGGGCATGATCAAGAATCGTTTTCTTTCCAAAAGAAAACGTTATTCCTTCTCCTGCTATTTTATTTATCGTCGCCTTATCACTTGTAATTTGTGGCTTTTCCTCAACAACTCGTTTAGAAAGAACATTATTAATTGATTTTCTGAGCGCAATTGTTGTTTTGATCGTTGCAAAATCGTTAATTGCTTCTCTTAATGGCTGCATGACCTGCCCACTAGCCAAGTAAATAGATAAAATAATTGAAGAAGTCACACTTTGCTGGTCGATCATTAAATAAAAGCCAAAGCCAACTGGTAAAAACAAAGCAATTAGAGAGCAAAGCCAGGAAATTATTTGCACGTTCATTCTGCCATTATTCAAAGATTGGTAGGAACGTTCAGTTGTAGCCAACTGGTCGTTGATTTTTTGATCAATTGGCTCAAAGGCGCCATAACGCAAGATTGTCTCCCTACCGCCCAATAAATCACGCATCTTTTCAACAAATTTACCATTATTTTTCGACCAAACGGCTGAGCGCACTGATAGCAGTGGTTGAAAAAGCCTTGGTACAAATAATTGGGGCAGTGCAAAAACAATAAAGACAATACCTAAAGTCACATTAAGCCGCAAAATAAAAATTGTTGAAAAAAGTGACATACATAGATCAGCAACCACCTCAACTAATAAATTAAAATAATTTGTTTCAATTAACTTAAAGTCGTTAATTAAAGTTGAAAGTTCCGTATTAGTATCAATTCGTTCAAAAGTGGCCTTTTTGATATAGTCAGATTTCAGTTGTGTATTGAGCAAATAAATGATTCGGTTCTGAATTCGAGTGTGTAACCAAATGGCAACGTAAACCACAGAATAAGCTAGAACTGAAATACAAATGAACTGAATAAATTTCTCAACTGAACTATTTTGAGTGAAATTCGGTAAGTAACCAATAACAGCTGAATTCACTACACCTTCAAAAGAACTTACTAATAAGGTAATAAATAGGATGATAAGCAAGCTTTTGGGAATAATTGCGATCATTTTTTTAATTCCCATTATTGATTTCCTCAAGCAATATATATAAAATTTTCTTTCATTATATTTTAATTTTTTATCAGTATAATTTACTTTTATATAAAAGTCAAACAATACTGTAAAATATTTTTCTTTTCTTACAAAGTGTATCTTAATATAATATATTATTATATAAGCAATATACAATCATGCTATATTAGATAAATTTTTAAATAAAAATAGTCTAGCTTTTTCTCTAGACTATTTAGACTTTATTATTTTTTTATTGACTAATTTGTTTTATCTTGGTGGGCTTGCTTTTCTGCATCTTGGGCAGTGTTGCTTGGCTTTAACTTAATCCCGTAAACGAACTTTACTTCGCTACTTTTAACATAAGCGTCGCCAACATCAATTTTTTCGTTAACATCTGGCTGAGTAGCATAGAATTGATGACCTTTAAGGTGATAGAATAATTCTGCCTTATTTTCAGCAGGCACCCAAAGATATAGCAGCTTATCTACTTTAATGAATCCACCCTGTTTTCTGATTCTTTGACCGTGATGGTCTTGCATAGTGCCGTCTGCATTATAAACATCTACGTCTTTAGTAAACTTGATGTACGAAAAAGTCTCATTATCATAGTCATGAACAGGTAATTTCTTGGCCGCCTTAACATCTACTCCCCAAAGCCAATCATGGGTGCCTTTAATACGATAAATTGTCCCATTTGGCACAGCCGTGCTGATTGCATCAGCACGGCTACCTTCTTCACAACGATCGACTTTGAATTTTGTTCCCTTTTTAGCGTGCTTTATAACTCTAATCATACCGTTATCTTCATAAATTGGCGTACCTAGAGTAAAGGTGACCGTTACTGTGGTTTCTTCAGTACTTGAGCCAGTTATCGCTCCTAAATTTTGCGCTTTGATATATTGCTTTTTTGGACCACCGATGCGGTAATATAATAGACCATTTTTAAATTGATAGGCACCGCCATAGGTAGTTACCGTACTGCCAGCTTTGATGACTTTTGGTTCAGCTTTACGCGTGCTAGAAGCATAAACATACGAATTATGGTTTACTTTACGCTTTACACCGTCAATATTATTAGCTTTTAGGTATTGCTTTTTATTTTTTACTTTATAGTAAGGAGCATGCGGCTCAGTTCCAATAATTATCGGCTGATCATCAAGAATAACTTTGGAATAAGCATGGTATTTCCCTTTAACTTTTTTGCCTTCCTTAGAATAGGCCTGAGCATCATGCATAATTGTCTTGGAAATAGAATGACTTGCAGCATGAACTGAATTTAGTTGGCTGCTTGGACCAAAAGAAATGACGCACAGTGCTGCAACTATCAAATATTTAACTTTTTGCTTCATAATTAGTTGCCCCTTTTTACTCAACTTTAATAGTACATTTTTATTATATGTAGTTTTTGGGTTGATTAAAATGAAAAAAAATAATATTGATAAAATAGACAACGATTTTAACGTAATGAGCTTCTCGAAGCTCATTTGATTATTAACAAATCGCTCGTCAGAGTGAGAAGTTCACTAATTTTGCCAACCAAATTAATTGCAATATTGACATTAAAATATACCAATCATTTTTCTGCTTTTATTTCTATTATTACCCCATTAAATTAATTGAAATTTTGCTGTGTAACTACTATTACATAGCATATTTATGGCATGCTTAATGCGTCCAAATACTTCTTTAGATATTTTTTTCGATCTTTCGGGTTATATTGTGTAATAAAGCGTGGATGCTCCAAAGGGATTATTTTTCTAAAGAACTGAAAATTATTATTAATCTTTTTCAATTCTTTATAATTATCTCCACAACCGATGCAATAACAAATTGAGGTATCTATACCAAAATTTATTTGAAGTTGAATTGATTTAATAATAAATGGCATTAGTAATTGTTCAACTTGCTTGTTTTCATAGTAATTACAATTAACCTCATTACCTCTTGAATTAATTTTGCTCAATCCTAAAGGAAAAACAAAGCCTAAATAAAAGTGTTTATAAAATTGTTCAGTTCCACCATAATTATCTATAACTTCATGTAAAAAATCCGAAGAGGCCTTGCTAACATGATAATTTTTAATATAATATCCAGTCAACTCTTGTAAACGATTCATATCCTCAAATGGAATACCAGTAATTGCAGTTCCTCTCCTTGCTGGAGAGCTTCCTAATATTAAGCGACGCTTAATATTATCATCGAAATATATTTTGTAAAAAGAATTAGATATTTTACGGACTAAATTTCCTTCTTTTCCTTTGTATGGGTTAATCAATTTAAAAGGGCAAGGTAATTCAATAGACAATTTCCCTAATTTTTCGTTAAATTTAATTATTTTTGTATAATAAGGTTGGTTCATAGTTTTTCTATTATCAATATTGATTTGTTTGATTGCTGTATAAGTTGGAATTTCTTAAAGTATTACTTTTATCAAGTTTGCTTAAATATTATAAAAAGTTATTGACAAAGTTTTTTCGGTTACTGATTTTTTAGAATTCTATATTACACGTTTTTAATACCATTCTTATATACTCTTTTTTTATTTATTTCCATTTTTTTAACTATGTCTTCCCCTAAGTCACTATCAAGAATCTCTGAAATTCCCAATAAAAAGATTGCTACATCTGCTAATTCTTCATTTATATTTTCTTTATCCTTCTTATGCCATGCTTCAAAAAGTTCATTAGCCTCGCCATATAATCTAAGTAGTTCATATTCAACATCAGTTGTATTAAAACCATGTTTCTTTTTGTTTTCAATAATAGCCTTTTGTATTTTTCTTGTATCAATTATCATATTACATCCCTCCAAGACAAAAACATTACCTACATTCAAGGCAGCGAAGTCACTGCCCTTTATCTGGTTAACAAAATTAGATATAGTATTGGTCATGCTCTAAAGCAGTTTCATCAAAATTAACTATTTTAAATACATAGTTCTCAAAAGAGTACATCCAATTATTGTCATAGTCTTCAAAGTCTTTATAGGTTGTCGACCTTTTGATTGTTTCACTATCATCATCTTCGTCTATGTCTGATTCTGCTATAAACGGTTTTGAAGAAATGTTAAAATTCGCATGTATAGCTCCCAAAAGATTTAGTAAATTCAAAAAATCTTTTCCTGAGTTTACACAAACGGTTAAAGATTTGAAAGAATTATTATTTTCTCCAAGATAAGCTCTTGCTCTATTATAATCTTCAACAGACTCCGCCTTGCAATTGTCTATACTAGTTATATTTTCTTTAACAGTAACTGTCGGAGCTTGCTTTTTTAAAAAATCCAGTATCTTTTTTAATTTTAAAAATTGTTCAGCATTCATTTCTTAATCATACCATTTAAAAGGACGTGTGTGGAAACATGATTTTCCCCAAGAAGCAATCAATATTACCGCTTAAAACGGCATAACCATGTCGCCCACGCGTATAGGAGTGAGAATACTGCCACCAAGCTTGGTATCGACCTATACCTCAGCTGATCTTAAGATGTTTACATAGGTTTTTTTAGAAGAAGCTAAGGTAGTTTCCATATTGAAACTTTGTTTATTAGCAATAAAAGAATGAATGTTTTTAACTTCAATTCTCATTGCTTTCAAGTTGCTTACAGGGTCGCGCCAATCCCAGTGGTTTTCAGGGGCAATTTTATCAGCATTAGCACGCCAATTTTTGGTCGTTCACTTGCAGCTATTGAGCTATACAAAGTTGATTTTCCAGCTCCATTAACTCCTGCAAACATATAAAGGTCTATGCTCATCTGATAAAATCTTTACGATTAATTATCTGTTTCTGTCTTAATTGTAGCGCGCGGTCACGGATTGCTAGCCAAAAGTTGGTATCAACTTGATTAGTCGAGTTGTCAATCATTTTGTTAATCTGATCATAGTCCACATTCTTAATGTCTTCTTCTAATTGCTTTGGACTAACCATTATTTTTACTCCTCTCTTATAGCCTGGACGCTACTAGTTACGACAATTATATCATTTAAAAGTATGTGTTCTATTGTAATGTCTTGTTATACCAATTAACTTAACCATAGAATTGCTTTTTCAGCGTATCTCTTATCTGAGTTGGTTATCAATTTTAATTAAAAACTCTATAATCGTAAACAACTATCTTTAAGTAAATAATCAACATAGTGAGCCCTACCATATTATTCACAAAACAATTAACAGTCATTTTATATCAACTGCTTTAAAAATTTGAGGATCTATCTCCTCATTTCTATGTGATACTACTATGACAGTTTCGACATGGCTAAGTAAATTATTCAAAATATCTTTAGCTGATTTAAGATCAATATTTGAAAAGCTTTCATCTAATAAGATTAGTTTACCTTTAGGATCAAGTATACGCGCTAAGGCAACTCTTTGCTGTTCTCCACCGGATAATGAATCTGGATTCCAGCTATTATCAACTTTGTAGTTGTTCTTAACCTTTTCTAGCAATTTACCACTAATATTACGTCCTAATTTAATATTATAATCTATTGATTGTGGAAATATCGTAACATTCTGTGGTTCATAAACAATAATATTATTAATTACAGTTTGAGGTATCGTTTTAATATCAACCCCATTTAGAAGCACCTTACCTTTTTGAGGCTGTAATTGATTAGTTGCAAGTTTTAAAAGTGTACTTTTTCCACGACCTGATTTCCCATTTAGCTTATAAAAGTTATTTTTATTAAAAGTAAAAGAAAAATCGGTTAGTATCTGATTTTTTGAACCAGGGTAAGAAAAGGAAACATTTTCAAATGACAGGGATACAAACTCCTTGGGGAAGTCCATAGTAGCAAAACTTTGAGTATTACGCATGAGCTTCCTAGAAGGAACTAATTTAGCAAATTTTTCAAACAAACTAGTGGTTGATAATAACTGAGAAAAGTATTGATCAACAATATTAGTAGAATCAAAAACCTTTGTTGCTAATTCTGCAGTAGCCAATATGGCCCCTGCTGTTAACAAACCCTTGAAATGGAGATAGCCCGTAATACCAATAATTATTAATTGACTACCAATATTTATTACTCCAGTAACTATACCTATTATTGACCGCCTAACAGCATTCTTAACATTTGCTTGTTTTAGTAAGTTTGAACCTCTGCTAACTAATTTTTTTAATTCTCCTAAGACATTAAATGCATATAAAGTTTCATATCCGTGTAATCCACTACTTGTAATTTTTAAAAATTGTTCATTCGCTTCTGAAACACCCTTAATTCCATTTGATAAATAATTTTTACAAATCTTGGGGACTATAATCATAATAATCACCAAAACAATAGCAGCAATAAAAAGCCAAATATTATAAGTATATAAAGCAAATAGGGAGAAAATTGCATTCCCAGAAAAACGGATAATCAGAAAAAAGGTATCAATGCCTTCTTTTTGTATCATGTTGGTATCGTTCTGTAAATAAGATTCATAATAATCAACAGGTTTGCTCTTAAATTCAGACTGTGTTAATTCAACAATATTATTGGTAACTTCTGCTCGAATATCAGTTAACATATTTTGGGTTACGGTTTCTTGAACATAACTTTCAAGTAAAGAGATAATAAAGCTTGTAACCCACAAGGCGAAAATAATAAGGAGTGTTTTGCCGAAATATAATAGTTGCTTTCCAATTAAATAGTTAGCAAGTTGCGCCATTTTAGTAGCAGCATACACCTGTAATACTGAATTACATAATAAAAGAAAACATGTTAATAAAACTGCACCAAAATGTTTTTTAAAATATACCCTCATTGCCTTCCCCTCATAAATTTTTTGTAAATTAGTGATTAGGTATTTTTAAAAAATGAACAGTCCTCTAATTTACAGGAATTTTTAAAATCTCCTTTTTAAGTTCAACCTGATTTACTTCACCATAGAATTCAAGGGTGGGCCAACTTCGGCTATACTCTTTTTGGTAAAAATAATAACTGATGTGGCAAGATTCAGACCTAAACTATCAAATAAACCAACTGCTTGCTTTTTATCAGATAGACTTAATTGGAACCTTTTTCTGTATCTAGCTTTACTAATCATCTTATTAAAAATGGATCACCCATCAAACACACAATGTATAGTCATTAGATTACTATCAACAGGGAAGCAATTCAATACTTACTAAAAAGTGATATAAAAATCCTCCAAATTGGGCTACAATTCGGAGGATAATTTTTAACTATTAGGTCAAAATCTTAGAAAGTCTTTTAAATAAATTCTTATTCGATGTCTGCATGATTTTTACGCATTGAAGTTTCATCTATACCAGTAATTTTCATCAATTTAAGCGAAATTGCATCAAATAATAATAATGACATCTGTTCAAATAATGAACCCATTGGTTGCAGAGAAGTAGTTTGTGAAACTTTAGATTGCGCAGCAATCTTAATTACTGTATCTGCTACCTTAGCCAAGGGAGAATGTACATCAGTAGTAATTATTACTACCTTAACGCCATTACTAACAGCAACTTTAGCTTGCGCTAACAATTGCATTGAGCATCCCGAAGCTGAATTAATTATTAACAAATCGCCCGGTTGAGTGTGGGGCTCACTAATCTCACCAACCACACTAATAGTGAAGCCTAATTGCATCAACCGATTAGCAAACGCTCGAATCATTAATCCTGAGCGGCCCGCACCAGAAAGATAAATGCGCTTAGCATTACGGATTAACCGGATCAATTCACTAACTTCTTTACTAGCTAAAGGATCCGGAACATGTGCTAACTCATCTAAAATTACTACTAACTCACTCAATTTGTCATTTCCTTTCCTGTCAATTTATCCGTTAAATTAGCAGCTAAATCAACCAATGGCAGATTAGTCAAATCGTGGATAAATTCTTCTGATTGGAATAACTTCATTAAATTGCGAAGCATTGTCAAATGCTGCTCACCTTTAGCCAAGGCCAGGTTAAACAAAAACTTACATTCAACCTGCTTTTTAGCATCTTCCATTAGTCCGAAACTTACAGGCTGAATTAAGCGAACAAAGCTAATACTACTTTTTTTAACTAAATTTGAATCACCATGTGGAATCGCAATGCCTGTCCCATCAGCTAGCCTGAGGCCAGTGGGAAATTGCTTTTCACGATCAATACAAGCTTGTGAAAAAGCTGGGGTAATTGCATCTTTTTTCAGCATTGCCTGACCAGCAAATTTGATTGCTTCCTGATAAGTTAAAATATCTGGGGTTCCTTCATTTACAAAAATCTCAATGTTCATTGCATGCCCTTTATTTAGTTAATTCATCTTTAATTTGCTCTAAAACTTCGTCTTCATTTATCCCAGTTAACAATGCTGAGCCAACAATTACTGGCGTTTTTACGCCTGGACGATCAAGCTTGGTTGAAGAAACGATTAAATCCTTACTATTAAAAGTATCATCTGTACAGTCCATGAGTGAAGCTTTATCAAGTTCTGCCTGCACTCCCTGTTCATCTAAATAATCTTTTAATCCGGCCAACATAATTGATGATGAGGCAATACCATTACCACACACTACTAAAACTTTTTTCATTTTTATTCCTCTTTTCGTTATCTTATTACCTATTAATTAGCGGTAGAATTATCAATTTCAATTTGTTTTCGTTCCCGCTTTTTTAGCCAGTAACCGAATAAAATTACGATGGCTGCAACTGCTAAATAACCAAAAATTCCTACGTGTGAAACTGCAGCAAATAATCCAGTTAAAGGATTTGCCGATGGGTTTAATGACGAATACATTACGCCCTTTTTTGCACCAGCACCAAATTGCTGAAATACCTGGTTTGTAGCTGGTGTCATCCAGGAAGCAATATATAATCCTCCACCAAACAAGAATACAGAAGCAAGCCAAGTTCTAATAATATTGCCTTTAAAGACTGGAACCATTGCGGCAATAAAGAAAACAAATTGGGATAAATCACCCATTGGCATAACTTTGTTACCTGGAAGAATAACTGCTAAAATCACAATAATTGGAATCAGTAATAAAGCAGGTGCAATTACCGCTGGATTACCAATAATTAAAGCAGTATCCATTCCGACAGTGATTTCACGATCTGGAAAACGTTTGACCATTTTTTTACGAACAGCATTGGATAAAGGAACTAATCCTTCCATCATAATCGAAGTCATCTTCGGCAGTAATAGCATTACAGCTGCTAAGTACATCCCTAATTGCAGGCTGCTAATAATTGCATGGTATGGATCGCTCCAACTATAACCAACTAGTCCCAAGCAAACCCCAATCAGAAAACCAACCATTGTCGGATCACCGAAAATACCAAATTTTTTCTGTATACTCTCAGCCGTAGCATTCCAGTGACGGACACCAGGAATGTGATCAAAAAGCCAGTTAAACGGGTACGCAAAGAATAAATAAGTATTAGCAACAGGGTGCGAAATTGAGACCCCTTTTGGCAAATTGTAAAATTCATTATTGTTTTTGGCACCCAAATCGGCTCCAATTAAGGCAATCATGTGAAAGATTGCTGCAGTCAATACACCATAGAGAAAATTGCCTGAATAGGCATAGACAATTGCACCCATTGATGCGTTTTGGTGTAAGTTGAAAACATCCACATTAACACAATCTGTTAGTCGCAAAACTAGCATAATTATATTAGTGGCAACACAAAGTGGAATGATAATGGCACCCATACTAGAGCCAAATCCCATTACTGCTGTTGCGGCACCACCAACATCAATTGCAGATAGCGAGGAGCCCGTCTTAGCTGATAAGCCCTTGATTGCTGGTTGCATCTTTTCGAGCATGAATGTTACTACCATGCTCAAAGCGATAAAACCAATCCCAACTTTCATTGCTGATTGGGTCGATTCTGCCCAAGACCGCCCAAGCAGTTTCATTAATAGTAAGAAAATTACGGGAATAAAAATAAAATTCCCAATATCATTAATAAACTGAGTAATAATCGCCATCAGAATCAAGCCTCACAATCGTCTTCAAAACCCATATTCCATGCTACAAAATCCGGTTTAGACAATAGCCGATTATCATCAGCTTTCGCTTCCAATAGGTTCTTTTTTGAATTTTCACGAGCAGTTCTAAAATCAAACGGCTCATCCAAAAAAGCATCCAGAATCATTTCATGGTAGGGTAAACCATTAACTCTCATCCCTAAGCCAATAATTTGAACGTTGTTACTAAGCCGCGCCCGTTTAGCTGAATACGGGTTAGTTACGGCAGTTGCTCTAATTCCCCAATGCTTATTGGCTTGCATTGTAAATCCAATACCTGTCCCGCAAATATAAATTCCTAAGCGACATTGATCTCGCTGAATTACTTCAGCCATTTCATCTGCTAATTTAGCATAAGTGTTTTTGCCATCTTGAGGTACTTTAACAGGATCAAAAACTATTTCATATCCCTTAGTATTCACTAAGTAATCCTTCAGTTCCTCTTTTCGGGTAAACCCAATATCATCACAAGCAATTGCAATTTTCTTTTTCATCTAATCATCCTTTCACAAAGCCAACTAAATAATCCGCTTTCATTGATTAAAACCAATTATAAACTTTGTTTTTATTGTTTTCAATTGCTTTTTTATTGTTTTTTAGCCAAAAAACCAATTTTAAAATTGGTAATAGTTTGTAGTTATGGCTTAAACTACTTTTTAATTATTAGTGAACAGCTTTTTAGTGGTATCATAATTACATGTTTAATAAATCGAGGTAAAATCATGAAGTTAATGGCCGATCGCCGCAATAATATCTTGGAAGAAGTCTTAAAAAAAGGGACTGTTTCCGTCCATGACTTAGCGCAAAAATTTGGCGTTTCTTATGAGACAATTCGGAAGGATTTAACTTATTTAGAAAGCCAAAAGCTGATCATCAAAGGTCATGGTGGAGCAACTTCAATTCAAAATAACGTTGAAAACCCCTTTAATGTTCGTTCAGAAGAAAATATCGAGTTAAAACAACAATTGGCACAATCTGCTATGTCCTTAATTCCAAATGGAGCAACTGTTATGCTAGGAACAGGCAGTACAGTACTGGAACTAGCTAAACTGCTAATTATGCGTGATGATTTAAAAATATTCACCAACTCTTTGCCTGTTGCCACTTATCTATTAAGTTCAAACAGTGAGTGTTATTTACTTGGTGGTAAATTGCGCTCAAAGAGTTCCTCTGTTTACGGCGGTTGGACAGAGAGTCTGCTTAAGCAAATTCAAGTTAGCATTTGCTTTTTAGGATCTGATGGTTTTTATAATTTTGCGGGCCCAACCAGTCCATCATATTCAGATGCTTCAATTGATGCCGTGATCTTGCAGCAAGCACGGAAAAAATATATCTTAGCCGATAAGACTAAGTTCAAACGTACTAGTCTCTATCAAATTACCCAGTGGAGTAATATCACCGGCTTAGTTACCAATAAAAATGCCGAAGAAGATCTGTTAGCTAAAGTTAAACAGCAAACGGTAGTAATCACAGCCTAACGATTACACTGTTTAAATTAATTTGAACACCAAAAAACCCCTAATTAGCACTTCTAATTAGGGGTTTACTTTTAATTATTTAAATGAATTAAATTACTTTTTTGCCTGATAACGTGACTTACCGTTCAAGTAAGTTTCGCTCAATGTCATATCAGGGTTCAAGACAATAAAGTCAGCAGGCTTATCAGGAGCAATTGAACCACATTTATCTAAGATATTTGCGCTTTTAGCTGGTACATATGACGCCATCATAATTGCTTCTTCTGGGGTGGCGGCATTCCAGTCAACTACATTCTTAATAGCGACATTTAACTGCAAGATACTACCAGCAAGGTTATCGCCGTCCTTAAGACGGGCCATACCATCTTTGACGTAAACTGGCAATTCACCAAGCATATAGTCACCATCTGGCATCATTCCAGCTTCCATACAGTCAGTGATTAAACAAATATGTTCTGCACCCTTAATCTTAATTAATGACCGAACCAATTCTTTTTTCACGTGGTGCCCATCACAAATCAATTCATCAGTAACATTATGCAAGTCCATTGCTGCATTTGAAATTGATGAGTCATGGTGTGACGGATCAGGCATGCCATTGAAAGTGTGCGTAAACATGGTTGCACCTGCTTCAACGCCAGCTTTAGCTTGTGCGTAAGTTGCACTTGAATGGCCCAAGGAAACGACAACGCCCTCTTTAACAACAGTGCGAATGAATTCCTTCGCACCCTTTCTTTCAGGTGCAAGGGAAATTTTGTTAAGTAAACCTTCTGATTGATCACGCCAATCATTAAATTGCTTAATACTTGGATCTAGCAAGTACTTCGGGTTCTCAGCACCAGCATGTTCTGCAGTAAAGTATGGACCTTCAAAGTGCAGTCCCTGAATCTTAGCACCAGTTTCTTCACCCTTACGGGCACCGAACATTTGACAAATTCTAGTTAAAGTATTTTCGTCCGCAGTATAAGTAGTAGGCAACCAGCTAGTAACGCCTGAGCGCAAGAAGCCTTCAGACAAACGGTTAATACCATCCCATT
This sequence comes from Lactobacillus sp. B4015, assembly GCF_026536055.1. Lineage (NCBI taxonomy): Bacteria > Bacillati > Bacillota > Bacilli > Lactobacillales > Lactobacillaceae > Lactobacillus > Lactobacillus sp. B4015. The sequence goes on along the minus strand of NZ_JAFNOY010000006.1, from coordinate 175,499 downwards.
CGCTTACCATTACATCTTCTTTTAAAGAACCGTGAACATGCGTATCAACCAATCCGGGTGCAATCCATTTACCAGGATAATCAACAATCTTACCTGTTGGGGTTTCGTTTTCAGGGTAGTAAAAACCAAACTTACCATCATCTTGAACTTCAAGGTAACCGCCATCTTCAGTTACATTTTCAAGAAAAAACTTGTCAGCATGAATATAATACGTCATAATTTTTGCCTTTCACTTAAAAACTCGAACTTTGTCTTTATAAGTCCATTTTAGCTTAATGCACTGGTCATTACCAGTTGAATTACAAATAGTACGGAAAGTTTTGTTTTTTTAGTTATAATAGGTATAGGTAGACTATATAGGAAGCAAAATCATGATACAAGACACGCAAATAAATAGACATCAATTAGGGGCATTGACCGGTGCAAGTAAGTGCGATAACTATTATGAGTTGCACTTTGCAACTGGTGAAGTGGCGCACTTCTACATTTTGGCCGATGGAATTTTTCGTCTAATCCTTGATCCCGAACAAAATTTCACTGAACAGCCAGCTTCATTTATTCAGCTAGCTAAATTTGATAACAATGCTTTTGAGCGTTCACAGGTACGGGCAACTAACGACTCATTAATTATTCACTCGGGTAATTACCAAGTTATTTTTTGGCAAAAGCCGGCTATTATGAGTATCTTCGATGAAACTTTGCACCGAACGAGAATGTCGCAATCTAGCCCATTAGAGCTTGGTGCTGAGCAAACTAGCGAATTTTTAGTCCAAAATAAAAACGAATTTTACTTTGGTGGCGGTTTACAAAACGGCTATTTTAGTCACAAGGGCCGGAAAATTCAAATTAAGCATGACCAGATCACAGGCGACGGCGGGGTTGTCACGCAAGTACCATTCTTCTGGTCCAACGCAGGCTATGGTGAATTACGTAATACTGTTCAAAGTGGTACATATGATTTTGGGCAGAAAAATCACAGCGTCACTACGTTGACACACCAAGATCAACTTTTTGACAATTTTTACCTGGTGGGCAACACCCCGCAGGAACTTCTTGCTAAATTTTATCAGCTAACTGGAAAACCTGTCCTATTGCCTAAATATATGCTTGGCTTAGGACATCTAGGTAATTTTTGTACCACTCTTTGGCAGCCTAGTGCAGCATCAGTTCGCAACGCAACAAAAATTAACAATAATTTTTATCTGCGGACGCGCGATGAAAATTCTGCCTCGGGAAAAGCATCACTTAACGGTGAAGAAAATTATCACTTTTCAGCAAGGGCAATGATTGACCGTTATAAAGCCATGCACATCCCATTAAGCTGGTTTGTACCCAATTACGGCGTTCGAGCAACTAATGAGCAAGCTCTCGCCTTTTTTAACGACTATGCGTTAAATCAAGGCGTTCATCCCGGCTTATGGCATGAAGAAGACGCAACTTTACCAGCAAAAACTGCCTTTACTTACAGTAATAACCCCAACTTAACTGCTTCGGATACTGAGAAACTGAAAACAGAGCTGCAACGTAAGCGGCCACTGGTCTTAAGTAACTCCGGCTTTGCCGGTATGCAAAAAGACGCCGCCATAATCTATGGTGATGTTGGGGGTAATTGGGAGAGTATCGCCACTCAAGTTGCCGGTTTAGTAGGCTCTAATTTGTCAGGACAGCCACTTGCTGGAGCGGCAGTTGACGGCCTTTTAGGCGGTGGCAATGCGCAAATTAATGTTCGCGACTTCGAATGGAAAGCATTCACACCCCTTCTTTTCAACATTGATGACCAAGGAGATTTTAGCAAGACACCGTTTGCTTATAATCGTAAAATTACGGAAATTAACCGCGCCTATTTACAGTTGCACAGCCGTCTTAAAAATTATTTATACACTCTTAATGCACAGGCACGCGAAGGCAATCTTATCTTGCAGCCACTATTTATTGCTTTTCCAGATGAACGGACTAATTACACCGAACAATTCGGTACCGAGTTTATGCTAGGTAACAATTTGCTAATTGCACCTATTACTAACGGCCGCGAAGATGAAGAAGGCAATTCCCGCAAGGACAATTTATACCTGCCGGGTAAGCACACGATGTGGATTGATCTTTTTACCGGCGAAAAATATGCTGGTGGTCGTGTTTACAATAACTTAACCTACCCAACCTGGCATTTGCCAGTCTTTGTCCGTGGTGGCAGTATCTTTGATTTTGGCAAGCGTGACTATGTCATTTATCCGCAAGGAAACAGCCAGGCAGAAATATACGACGATGATGGCTTAACCGATTTTGAACATAACTATTGCAAGACTCAGGTTGCCAGCAAGCTTGATGAGGAAAAGCTGACAGTTACTATTAATCCGGTTAAAGGCGAATACCCTGATCTGGAAGCAGAGCAAGGAACCAATTTAACTTTATTATGCGATTTTTATCCTGATAATGTTATTGTTAAAATAAATGACCAAATTGTTCCACTCCAGGTCTACGGCTCGCTTGATGCCTTTAACCTAGCGCACGAAGGGATTTTTTATAATACTAACTATTCCTTAGCTGAATTTGATCAATATCATGACCAAAAGCAAAAGGCCCTCCAAATTAAGCTTGCTAGCCGTGAAATTGCGACTACCAAAATTGAAGTGACGGTGCGTAACTTTACTTACAGCAGCAAAGTCATGGTTCATTCAATTACCAGTGGGATTATTCCCTCACCGAAACTTCCTTCAGTTGATTCCAGCAAAATCACAGCTCATTCATTTGAACTCGCTTGGTCGCAAGCTGACGAAGTTCAAGTTGAAATTAACAATATCCTGTACGAAGGAATTAAGGGTAATAGTTTTACGTTCCATGAACTGACGCCTAATACCCGCTATATCATCCGAATGCGCTATGTTGTGGGCAATCGCGTATCAGAATGGTCTGATTTTTTCGGCGTAATTACTAAGCACGCAGCCGAGGACTATGCAATTCAGGAGATTACCGTTTCCAGCAACTGCGATAGCAAGCCGCACCATCCACTCGCATACTTGACCGACCTCAAGATGGCCAGTGAATGGCAAACTGAGCAGAGTATTGCGCCTGATAAGCCTCTGGAATTAACTTTTACCTTTAATGATATTGAAAAGTTAAGTCGGATGACCTTTGTTCCCCGTAACATTGATCACGAAGGCGACCCCATCGATATCAGTGTTTCTGTTTCAACTGATGGTGAAAATTACAACTTGTATGCCGAGCACCTAAAGTGGCGAGCCGACAGTAAAAATAAAGTAGTTGGCTTACGCGATGTGCGGGCAAAGGCCGTTCGTCTCACCATTTATCAAAGCTCAGGACCTTTGGTTGCTGCGCGTGAAATCATTTTTTTCAGAGCTAAACGATAACTAAATAGCGGTAAAACAAAAAGAAGAGTCTGAGTAGAAACTAGCTCTTTGAATAAAGAAACAGGCAAAACACTTTTTTCAGTATTTTGCCTGTTTTTTAAATACTTTAGTATATTTGATTGTTTTCATCATTTATCTCGCAAGCTTCAACTATTCATCCGAGTTGAGCATTTCTTCTAATTCTTCAAAACTATGAGCCTCTGGCAGCTTCTTTTTTCCAGCTAAATCGTCGGTCACTTCTTGTAAAGAGTCGCTTAGCTCTTGGTTAGGAAAAGAATAGTATTTAGGTAACCCATTGTTAGCTACAGTAGTTACTATCATTCGAACAAATTCAGAAATAGTCAAACCATGATTAGCAAGTACTGCTTTTGCCTTATTTTTAGTTGCTGAATCAATTCTAGCTTCAATTCTATCCATATTTACCACCTCATTGTCATTGTACGCCAAAAGTCGTACAAAAGCCATTATATAGTTTTAATCAATGATATTAAGAAGCGCCACTTTTTTAATTTAGCAGTTCTAGAGAACTAATTTCTACTTATGAGATACTTAGTCATTCAACATATTTATTACAAAAAAACTCACATGGATCAAGGTAGAAGAATTAAAAGCTGTAATCAAGAAAAAGCAGAAAAAACACTAAAAAATGTTTTTTCCGCTTTATTTTAGTTTAAAGAGCTAGTTTCTTGCCAAACTCTTCTTTTTTGTCTCTAAAAACTTAGTAAGCTTAAAACCAGGTAGTCGAAGATAAAGCAATATCTTCATTTTTATCTGGCTGATTTAACTTAGTAAGCAAGTCAATGCCCTCCTTAGATAGCGTCATGCTTCGAGCAAGCTCACTTAATTTGATTAATAGCCTGCTTCGTACCTGATACTCATTTTCATGTTGCTTTAATTGCGAAATTGCGGCAGTAATTAAAGCTTGTTCATTTTTCTTGGGTAAGTTCTGCTTTTCTAATAACTTCAGTAAATCCATTTTTACTACCATCTTTTCGATACCTAATAACATAGTATTTTAGGACTAGTTCGCCCTAATCATAGCAGTTTTAGCTTTAATATATAACTAAAATTCTATCATGATTTTAAGCTGATGATTCATTAAAAAATCAACTCTTGAACTTAATCGTTTGAATTTCTTGTCCGTGTTCAACTTCACCAGGTGAAATTGGTGAAACAGAATCAATAATATCCATATTAGTATAAACAATAATCACCGTATCATCATAATTTGCTCCAGTAATTGCCGCTGTGTCCATCTCAGCCAGCGGAGCACCTTGTTTAACTGAATCACCCTCTTGGACAAAGACATTAAAAGGTTCTCCCTTTAATTCAACCGTATCAATCCCCAAATGAACCAATATTTCCAAATTATTTTTTGCCGTGATTCCGATAGCATGCTTGGTGGGAAAAACGGTAGTAATTTTACCTGCAATTGGAGCATAAATTTTCCCATCTGTTGGCTTAATCGCAAAACCGTCTCCTAACATTTTAGTCGAAAACACTTCATCTTTGACTTCTGTGAGTGGCAACAATTCGCCGTCTGCCGCCGCACTTACCGTAAAATCTTTCTTTTTAAATAAATTAAACATTTGTTATCACCTTTTACTTCTTACTACTTAACCAAATGGTCAAAATTAAACACAAGCCAAATATAAGCAGAAAAATTACTGAAGCTCCCCGAATCAGTTTATTATTACTCTGCTCTTTCTGGTTTATACCATTTGTGCGAACAAGTCCACCCATAGCCAATAATACGCAAATAAAATTACCCGCCATGACTTGACCAATTGCCTGGCACAGCATAAAAAAGCGGTAAGTAGGTAAATCGGTTAAAATTTTTTCCTTATTTAGCCACAAATAATAGCCAAAGATAAAGTTGATAATCATCATAATCATGTCAACTGCAATTATCGGAGTTGCCGTTAAGATCACGGCTAAACTTTGTGCAGTTAAACTGGCTTCGTAAGCAACAAAGCCGGCAAAAAATAGCGGTATGATAATTAAAGCAGCAATATAAGTGTTTAAAATTTTGCCGGTATCTAAATGGGCTCTATCTAAAAGTCTAATAACAAAATTGTTCGTTTTACTTATCATTTTGTTCACTTTTTTCTTTCCGCCAAATATCAAACTTATTTACCAAAAAATCAACTAATGAATAAGCCATAATAAATGAGGCATTTTTGGTAGTAGTAAATTTAATTGTAGGATAGTAAAAATTATAATCAGAAAGCGAAGCAAGTTCGTTTTGCTTTAAGTCCGTGAAAGAAACGTAACGTAACTTATTATTAACTAATTCAAACTTCGTTAGTTCGTCATTAATTTCTTTATTATCGCCTGTGTATGAAATAATAAACAGCATATCCCCTTTTTGCGCAATTTTACCCACCATTTCCAACTCGCTAATCGCGGCAGGCAGTACAATCGAAGAAATACCAAAAAGTAACAATTCATGCGATAAATAATTGGATAACATTTGCTGAATCCAGCCTGTTGAATAAATATAAACGTTACTAGCATTGCTTAGCTCAGTATAAAATCTGGCCAAGTCAAGCGAGTCAAAATATTTACGTAAATTCTCAGTTTCTTTTTCCAGATCTGCTCCAAAGTTATTGGCAAAGTTCATTTTATTGTTATTCTGCTCATTTTCTAAGCAAACCTCATTTAAATAAAATTTTAATTCGGTATAGCCACTTAAACCAAGATGCTTACACAAACGAAAAATTGCCGATCTCGAAACATACAATTTTTCTGCTAATTCGGAAAGACTCAATTTCTTACACAATTTAGCATTGTCTAGAACAAATTGAATGATCCGTATTTCAGAATCATTCAACTTGCTACTATTTTGATAAATTAGGGATTTTAATTTTGACATTAATACGCTCCATATAAAATAGTTACTAATTCATTATACTTAACTTTTAATTATAACTTTTAATTATAAAAGCGCTTTAAAGTCATTGAGCTTTGTTCTAATTAAGATCGTTTTTTATTAATTCTTGCATAGCTTCAAGAACTTGAGCAACATCTAGCCCCACAATAACCTGGATGGCTTTGCCATGATGCACAACGTTAATTGCTTTAGCTTCTTTAAACTGGGCATCCGAGCCCATTTTAGCGGGATCCTTGACAGATACTCGCAAGCGGGTCGCACATGAACTTAATTCAGTAATGTTTGTGGAACCACCTAGCAAGTCGAGAAAGGCCGTAGCCCTAGTAATGTAGGGATCACTTTCCGCCGAGCTACCTGAAGTTTGAGCCTGCTGCTTGGCCTTTTTGGCTTGATATTCTTTCTTATTTAACAAATGAACATCTTCGCTGTCTGCTTCTCGGCCGGGAGTCGCATAATCAAATTTTTCGATCATAAACTTAAAGATAAAGAAGGTAATTGCCGCAAAAATCAAGCCAATTGCAAATTGAACTAAATAGGTCTGCCAGTGGTTTGCCCACAAAGGAATCCAGTTTTCAGCTGCCATATCGATACTTCCAAAAATAAAGTTACCAACTACACCAAAACAAAACATTACAGTATTCATAGTAGCAGCTAAAACAGAATAAATGATCCATAAAACAGGAGCTGCAAATAAGTAAGTAAAGTCGATTGGCTCTGTAATGCCAGCAAAAAAGGAAGTTAACGCAGCCGGAATCAATAAGGCTGAAGTCTGTTTTTTCTTGTCCTTTTTAGCAGTAACATAAAAGGCTAGACAAATTACTGGAGCCAAGAAAATTTTTTCGTTGCCCCATAATTGAAAGCCCATTGCCGGGGCTAATTGCTTTAAAGGCTTTGTACTTAAGGCAAACTGGGTTAGATGCTTTAACCACCAAGGCTGCAAACCTCCAGCTACTACTGCTGGACCATATTGAAATGGAATATAAACCAAGTGATGCAAACCCGTAGGAATTAAGACTCGATTCAAAAAATTATAAATCCAAACGCCAATTACGCCACTATTAAGGATAAAATGTTGCATTCCACTAATTCCCAGCTGAACTTTTGGCCAGCCCCAGCAAGTGATGAAGGCAAGAGGAATCATGACAAAAAAGCCAAGAATATAAACATATGTTGAACCCTGAAAGGTTCCTAGCCATTCAGGCAGCTTTTTGTCAAAATAATGGTTATGTAACCAAATTACTATTCCTGCAACTACCAATGCGCCAATCATACTGGTATCAAGTGTCTTAATACCAGCTATTTCCGTCAAGCCATGGTTGGTTGAGTTTTCTATTAGTTGAATTTTAGTAAAGTTAGGTATACCGAAGCTTGCACCCCAATGTGTTAAAATTGCACCAATAAAATAATTATATGTCATATAAGTAATTAATGACTCCATTGCGGCCCTTCCCTTAGCCTTATTAGCTAGGCCAATTGGTAAACCGACCACAAAAAGCAATGCTTCCTGTTTAAAAACCGTCCAGCCACCGGCTGTAACTGTATCCCAGATAGAGTTCCAAGTCGTACCTTGATTGGCAAGCGAACCAAAAACAGCTTGATTAGTAAACAGACTACCAATTGCTACTACAATTCCCGCAAACGAGAACAAAAGTACAGGTACGAACATTGCCGCTCCAAACTTTTGGAATTTCTGCATCATAAGCAATCAGCTCCTAACTAGTTAAGTTCTGGCCAGTATGGCTTATTTACTAGAATCATATCGTCAAGAATCTTTTTGGCAACCAGAGCATCTGGAACAGTTTTATTAAGTGCAAACGCCTGCCACATTTTGGTATAAGAATGGTGTTCATATGCATCAACCACAAGTTTCTCACAAGTTTGTTGTTCTATTATCATCGCACGTTCAAATTCGCCGGATCTGCCAGTTGCCATTGGCTGAACACCGTCAGCACCAAACCAGCACGGTACTTCAACCACCGAATCAGGATCAATATTAGCAATTGCCCCATTATTAGGAATGTTAGCAAAGAATTTTTCGTGCGTATTATAGGCAATTGCATGACAAATATCGACAATATAATTTGAATGTTCCACGTTTGCTTCCCAGATATTACCTTTTGCGGTTCCTGCGTCCACAATGCGCGCACATTCATCAAAGACAATCTTTTGTCGATATTCCCGGATCTCATCGGTTCTAGTGTGTTGTGGGTCAGCATTTGCGACTTCATATTGCGGATAATAATAATATTGCAAGTAAGTATTAGGCAAAGTCTCTGGATCTAGTACATAACAATCCTTAGCTTTCTTAAATGTTTCCGCCCAGCTTTTTTCGGTTTCCTGATCAAATTTGCCTCCAATCCAGTAACCATTTTGAGCAATATAATCTTTAAGTTGTGGCATTAAATCCTTACCAGTTTTTTTGTCACGAACTTCCTTCCACCAGCCAAAGTGGTTAAGGCCATAATAATTAACATCCAGGTCATGGTAATCATTTAAGCCACAAATCTGAGCCATTCTAGTCATGATTTCAACCGGCATGTCACAAATATTGATTACTTTTGCATGCGGCCGCAAGCGTCGGCATGCTTCTGCAACAATGGCAATGGTATTAGAATAATTAATCATCCAAGCATTTGGTGAATATTTCTCCATCCAGTCGATAATTTCGATAATGGCTGGAATTGAGCGCAGGCCATAAGCCATCCCGCCGGGTCCGGTAGTTTCTTGCCCATTAACCCCATATCTTAAAGGAATTTTTTCATCATAACTGCGCATTTTATATTTGCCGACCCGAATTGATCCCATTACGAAATCAACATCAGTAAATGCTTCTTTAGGATCAGTGGTATACGAAAATTCTATTTGGGGTGCACGTTCTTTTATGATAATTGCGCAGGCATCACCAATTTTCTTTTGTCTTTCTTCATCGTTATCATAAAATTTCAGCTTTCTGAGTGGAAAACGATCCTCATTAGCAATTAAGCTTAAGACAAAGCCGGGTGTAAAAGTGCTACCCCCACCGGCAATTACGACAGAATAACGTTTATCAGTTGCAGACATTGTTTTCTCCTTTTTTAATCAAATTGCCCAATTTGAGCTGTCTTCATAAGCTAGCTTATTTATATTTATATCAGATTTTGCTCATTTTGTATCCGCTTTCTGAAAAAGCGAATAAGTATTTCATAACTTGAAATAAGCGTTTCGCGCGCTGAAATATATTTCAAAAAGAATTATCCCAAGATCTAGTTGTACTAAAAAAGCACTGTAGTTACTCACCTACAGTGCTTTTAAAATGATTTTTAAAGTTAAAAATGACTAAATCCTGGTCATTCAAACCGGTCTTTCTTAATTACACGATAAATGGAAATGACCAAAACTAAGATTGCACAGAGTATGGCAACGTATGCCATAGGACCAACACTAATTGCAGCTTGTGCTTGCTGACTAGCCATTCGGTTTTCCACCGCGTATTCCACAATCCATTTACGCAATAACCGTGGAGTCAAAATAAAAGTTATGGTAGCAATGACTGACGCGACTAGTGCCGTATTTCGTGAATAAGGCTCACGGAAAAACTGTGCCATGACGCAGAATGCTGGTGCTATCATCAACACAAGAACCCAAATAATAATCAGCCTGCCGGCGCTACTATTCATCATTTGCGCACTATTAGTCGCATAGCGGTACTTGCCCCAAAGTTGTCCCCCAGTAAAAGTATTGAGCAAGCTAAGAATATATGAGCCTTGTTGCCCATAAATCCCGCCACGATTCGATAAAATGCCTTGGATAACTTGTAAGCCGTCGGTTGAGCCTGCTTCCGGAAAATTAACAGTGACAACTTTCTTCATGTAAGTTGCTAAAAACATGAGAATAGAGCCACCAAATTGCAGTGCGCGCAGCATATTAAGCTTTCTGGAAGCCTTCATTTTAAATTCCAGGCTGAGAACACGATCTGGGTGATGGCTATGACCGATGATGAAAATGCCGACAGCCACTATTATTGCTAATAGCAATAATAACCACCATAATTTAGCCATCACAAAAAAGATGGCCAATACAACAATCGCCACTGCGACATAAGGCCGATCAGAAAAGATTTCCCAAAAGTTTAGTTTAAGGTGACGGTAATCAGCTCGTGGTGATTCAGCCGGATTCTCTTTAGCGGGCCTTTTGGTAGCAGCAGAATTAACCGCTTCAGCATTCTCATTCGCATACTTTTTGCGATATTCACGTCTAGTCATATGTGAATCCTGACTCATACAGCACCCTTCCTTTCAGAGACAATATCTTATCACGTTTTGGGGCTAAGTTTACCCTTTTTTGCAAATTCTTAGCAATTTTATTGTGCTAGAATAAAAAAGATAATGTTTTTGTTAAAAATTCAAACGGAAAGATGAGGATACTTTGAAAAGTTCAGATAAGTTGCCAGCTGGATGGCACAAAGCCTTTTATACCCTGTGGCTAGGTTGTTTCATTACAGGAATGGGTTACTCGATGACAATGCCCTTTATTTCACTGTTTATTGCCGACCTTGGTCATTATAGTCAATTACAAATCAGTCTTTACTCAGGCTTGGCTTTTGCAATGACATTTATTGCCCAGGCAATAGTTTCACCTTATTGGGGCAATTTAGCTGACCGTAAGGGCCGCAAATTGATGTGTATGCGTGCTTCAGGCGTAATGGCTCTGACTATCACAGCTACCGGATTTGCTCCCAATGCAATTTACATCATTGTCATGCGGTTTATTCAGGGAGCTTTTTCTGGCTACATTAATAATGCTACCGCATTGATTGCTGGTGAAACTCCTCATCAAAAAAGCGGTTGGGTTATGAGCCAAATGATGACCGCCGGAACTGCTGGAAACTTAGTTGGACCTTTACTTGGCGGAATTCTATCTAATTTCTTTGGTAACTGGCTAGGTGGAGCCTGGGGATACCGAATTCCCTTCTTCATCACTGGGTTTTTAATGGTTTTAGTCTTCTTAGGTTCAACTTTCTTAGTTCACGAAAAATTTACCCCGGTTTCGCGTGAAGAAATGAAGCCAATGAAAGAAATTATGCATACTTTGCCTAATGTTAAGTTAATTATTGCGATGTTCGCAACAACGCTGTTAGTTCAAGCCGCCAACATGTCAATTGACCCGATTGTTTCACTTTACGTAAAATCAATGATGCCCAACAGTAAAAATATTGCCTTTGTTGCTGGTGTCGTTGCTGCAACACCGGGACTTGGTACGTTGATTGCCGCTTCTAAAATCGGCCACAAAATGGACGAAATTGGCCCGCTAAAGATTCTTCGCGTTGGACTAATTGTTGGCGCCATCCTCTTTATTCCAATGGCACTCACACATTCACCGTGGGTATTAGCTGGATTGCGCTTTTTGCTGGGAATTGCCAGTGCCGCAATGCTGCCAGCGGCTCAAACGGTTTTAACTCTTAACACGCCACCAGAAAGCTTTGGTCGCATTTTCAGTTACAACCAGTCCTTTCAGGCAGTCGGATCAGTCTTTGGTTCATTAATGGGGTCAACCATATCCGGAGTATTTAATTATGCGACTGTCTTTTGGACTACTGGCTTAACTTTATTGATAAACTTTATTCTGATTATCTTTTTTAGTTTTCACCAGCCCAAACGTCAGTAAGCACTAGCTCTTTTAAAAAATAAAATAAAAACTAAAGGACTAGTTCGAGCTATTAGCTTAGAACTGGTCCTTTTAGCTTGTTCTTAAATTCAGTAAAAACCGGACTTAATTTTCCTTGGTTTTAATCATGACGACAACCGTAATACTGAAAACTAAAATACTGGTAATCAGCATCCCTAACAGAGCAACGTTAGCATTTGATGCCGCTGAAATACTGGTAAACAGGATTGTCATTAATGGTGTAATCACTAACAAAATTGTATTTAACAGGCCAACTGATGATGACAAAATCTTGCGGTCAACCGTTGCAACCAGCCATTGCGTTAACTTCGGACTAGCTGTTCCTACAAAAAAGCCTAATAAGGCATAAGTAACTAAACAAAAAATTATTTGTTTACTCATCGTGGACACGAGAACGCAGGCTGCGGATAATAAAGCCAGTAAAACGATCACATAGACCGAAACCTTTTTAAAAATCATTGTTCCCACAATACTGCCTAGAGCAGAGCCAACCGCTGCTGCTGCGCCAATAATTGCAATTGTGAAAGTATAGGTCCCAATGACCATTACGCTTTTATTGCCAGCAACAACAATCGATAATATTGGCTCAATTGTACTCAAAATACCATTCATTAAAGCAATAACCATCACGGTAGTTAACAGGCCTCTCGCCTTTTTAACCTGGCGAAAAGACAAGGCAAGCGTACCCAAAAAGCTTTGTTCATCAACATCTTGATTAATTGCTGTTTCTTTATTTTTACGGGCAATCGACAAATAAATTAGTCCAGCAACAATAAAGGTTAAGCCATTAATAACCGCTAAAGTCGAATAAGACATGAACAATAACAATCCTGAACCAACAAACTGCGCAATGGTCGTAATCACTTGGGAAACGCCACTTGTGAAACCTGTTGCCTTAGCAACTTGGTCTTCTTCTACTAAATCAACTACTAAAGGTGTTGACAGGCCACTTGAATACGTTCCGGCTGTATCAGAAATGAAGTTAATGACGATAACCATCATTACCAGATTCCAGCCGGCAATATTTTGACTAAAAAGAAAACCAACTAATAAATAGAGTGCCCCCCTAATCATTGCAAGCCAAACAATCTTTTCGTATTTGTTATGCGTCCGATCGGCAAGATAGCCCCCGACACTTGAAAGCAGTCTAGGTACCGACTCGGAAATGGCAATCAGTGAAAGAGCTAATGAGTAATTTTTTAGCTTGCTAGCATAAGTCATCAAGGCTAAGTAAAAAAGAATATCACCAGCACTTGACAGGATACTAGCGATTGAAAATCGTCGATAATATTTATTTTTGAAAAATATATCCATGAATTAATTTACACCCTCTATTTATTTACTAATAACTTAATTATATTTGTGTTAAAATTTTAAATAATGAAAGTGTCATATATGAAACTAATTTTCGGAGAAATTTTGATGACTATTGGAAATTTATTACGGCAATATCGGCAAGAGGCAGGTAAGACGCAGCGGGCATGGATCGGTGATGTTGTTAGCCCCTCGTTTTATTCTAAAATTGAGAAGAATACTACTAGGATTTCTGCTCAGGATTTGATTGAAATACTGCGCTACAACCATATTGATCTTGCTAGTTTTTTTAGCAAATTAGATTACCGGTCAAAATCTGAAGACGAACTCAAGAAAAACGTAATTTCCAAATCAATAGATGCCTATTATGAGTTTGATATCGATCAGCTCTCAGCAATTAAAAATGCCATCGCTAAAAGTGCTGTGTATAACAAAGAAGACCTGATTCTTAAGCTCAATACCTTAATTTACACTGCCAACAGTTCACCTGAAAAACTCAGTTTAAAAGAAAAGCAACAGTTAAAAGCCAAATTTTATAATGAAGATAATTTGGACCAAGAGTCACTAAAAAATTTCTGTAATTACATGTATTTTTTTGACTTTACCAGTAATTTAATGATTACCAAAAAATTTCTCAAAAAATTTGGTAGAAGTAATGATGAAAAAATCCAATTTTTAGTCCTTGGTATTTTAATTAACATGGTTGGTATTAGCATTAAGCATCAATCTTATGAAAATGCCGCACAAATGATCACAATGTCAAAGAAAGTGCCTACTAAACCCAGTACATGTTTCAGTAAAATGGTGCTCTTCTTACTAGAAAATTTAATTAATTATCACTATGAGCCATTACAAGTTTATCTTGATAATTGTGAAATGCAGGTTAAACAGCTTTCCTTAATTGGAATGGAAAAATTCAGTCAGCAATGTCAAAAATTGATCGATGAAAATACCAACTAATCGCTAATTTTGGGTTTAAGAAAAAGCGTGATTTAAAATCACGCTTTTTCTAATATTAGCTAAACTCTATTTTTGGCCAGCATTATAATACTTCAAACTGCCAATTTCGCCGACCAAGTTAAATTTACCCTTTTGTAAACTAATTTAGTGACCGAGTCATTCGCAAGGCCGATTCCTTGAAAAGTAGGGTAATTTTGCGTTGACAAAAAGAGATTAATTGCCATCCCAGAGCTCACAACTAAAACGTTTTCGCCTTTGTGCTGACTTTTTGCAATTTTACCGTCATTCGCTTTTGAATAGCTTCAGTACTTTCCGCACAATATTGTGTTGGTAAGCTGGTATTCAACTTATTTTCCTAGTCTAAGACATAATTTATTTTGAAATAGTTTGCCTGTCTTAGCTTGAAAATCAGCAATACTATCATAGCCAAAGCATTGGGCAATTTCTGGTACATTCTGCGCAACATCAGGGCGGCCTTCATAGCACCGTAGTTACATTCACGCAAACGCCAATCAATTTTTAGTTTAACTTTTTGATTGCCAGAGTATTTTAAGGCTCCTTGTGCAGTCTTTTCCTATCTTGTTAAGTCACCGGAATAAGCTGCTTTAAACTTAATTCCCTTCAGACCTTTACCAATATACCCGGCACCCTTTACATCATTATCAGTTAGGGTATAATCCTTCCAGCCTTGAGCAAGGTGCATCACGTTAGCAGTAGTTTCGCCATGACGGGGCAAATAAATCGTCACCGGTTTATTATTACTTTTTGCCTCGGTTTGATTAGTGCCAATTGTGACTGCTCCGATAAGACTTGCTAATGCTAACAAGAATTTTGTCACTCGCTCGCTGTTCCATTTTCTTACTTACTCCGAGTTATTCCCTAAATTTAGGCTAAATCGCCACCATTAGTTTCAATAACTTTCTTGTACCAGTCGAATGACTTCTTCTTGTAACGGTTGAAGGTACCCTTACCTTCATCGTCTTCATCAACGTAGATAAAACCATAGCGCTTTGACATTTCTCCTGTAGAAGCACTGACTAAGTCAATACAGCCCCATGGCGTGTAACCCATTACGTCTGCACCATCATCAATCGCTTCTGAAATGGCTTCAATGTGTTCACGCAAGTAGTCAATCCGGTAATCGTCAGCAACATAGTGATTTTCATCAGGCTGATCAATGGCACCCAAACCATTTTCAACGATAAACAATGGCTTTTCATAACGATCAGATAATTCGTTAAGTGCAATTCTTAAACCGGTTGGGTCAATTTGCCAACCCCAGTCACTTGATTTCAAGAATGGATTCTTAACTCCACCCATCAAGTTACCGTTAGTTGTTTCTTGGTTTTCGTGAGTAACATCAACAACAGATGACATGTAGTAGCTAAAGCCAATGTAATCAACCGGGTATTTAGCTAGCAAGTCAAGTTCTTCATCGCTGTAGTCAATGTCGCTTAACTTAACGCCTTGACGAGCTAATAAGCTCTTCGTGTATGCTGGGTAATGGCCCCGAACTTGTACGTCAGCGCAGAAGAAATTGTTTGCTTGGTTTTCTTGCAGCGTAGCAATTTGATTCTTTGGATCTGAATCATAGCTATAAGTTGTTGCATAAAGAATCATGCAGCCAATCTTCATATCAGGATTTAATTCATGACCGATTTTAACAGCTTTAGCACTGGCAACGAATTGGTTGTGCCATGATTGGTAAACATTCTTCTTGTCAAGAGCACCGTTACTTACAGTCAAGCCTTGGCTCATGATTGGGAAGTGAGCAGCACTGTTAATTTCGTTAAAAGTCATCCAGTACTTAACTTTATCCTTGTAACGAGTTAATACAGTTCTAGCAAAACGTTCATAGAAGTCGATCAACTTCTTGTTCTTCCAGCTACCATATTCAGTAATCAAGTGCAAAGGAAGTTCATAGTGTGAAATCGTAATTACAGGTTCAATATTGTGCTTTAAGCACTCATCAATTACCCCATCGTAGAACTTAAGTCCTTCTTCATTTGGCTGCTCTTCGTCACCGTTAGGGAAAATACGTGACCAAGCGATTGAGAAACGGTAGCATTTGAAGCCCATTTCCGCAAATAGTTCAATATCTTCCTTATAGTGGTGATAGTGATCAATTCCAACGTGATTAGGATAAACGTATTTAGGATCGATTTTGAAATCAAAATCTGGTGAAGCAATAATCTTCATCCGCTCTTTACCACCAGGTAAAACATCAGGAAGAGATAATCCTTTGCCTCCTTCTTGATACGCACCTTCGAGTTGGTTAGCCGCTGTGGCTCCACCCCATAAAAAACCTTTAGGGAAATTGTTTGTATTCATGTGTATACTCCTCTTTCTCGCCCGATTATTCTAAGTCTAGCAGCTGATCACCGATTGATACTTTGCCACTAGCAACAACATTAACTTCGTGGTAATTGTTAGTATTGGTCACAATTACCGGAGTTGTGACTTCATAACCAGCCTTCTTAATAGCTGCCAAGTCAAATTCAATGAGTGGATCGCCCGCTTTAACAGATTGACCCTTCTCAACTAATATTTTAAAGCCTTTACCATCTAATTCAACCGTATCCATACCAATATGGATCATTACTTCCGCGCCCTTAGCTGATCTTAAACCAATTGCATGTCCAGTTGGGAAAGTCATGGCAACTTCACAATCAAATGGTGCACATACTTTGCCTTCTTTTGGTTCAATTGCAACACCTTGACCCATTGAGCCGCTAGAGAAAACTTCATCTTTAACATCTTTTAACGCAACGATTGTTCCGTTTAATGGTGCAACTAATTTTTCAGGTTCATTGTAAGAAACTTTAGCCACTGGTTTGGCAGCAATTGTAGTTTCTGCAGGAGCGGTGGCGGAATCTGCACTTTCTGCTGCATTCGCATTAGCCAAAGCAACTTGCTCATCAAGTGTTTCGTCAACTGAATTACGGCCAAAAATCATTTGCAAAGCAAAACCTAAAATTGTTGCGACAATCATGGCAATAATTAAGCCATAAACAGTGCTATCAACGCCATTTTTACCAATAGCACCAGGAATTGAGAAGATTCCCATTCCGGCCATGATGTAAAGCTTGGTCTTGAAAAAACCGATTAAACCACCTCCGATTGCTGAAGCAATACAACTAATGATAAATGGTTTTTTACGTGGTAATGTCACGCCATAGATTGCTGGTTCAGTAACACCAAAGATTCCAGAAACAAATGCAGGAATCGCAATACCACGGGTTTTTTCATTTTTAGTTTGGAAAATAATTGCCAAAACAACACCTGTTTGGGCAAATGATGCAGCAAGTGATAAGCCAACGATTGGGTCATAACCCATAGCAGCAATGTTGGTCATCATAACGGCAACAAAGCCCCAATGAACACCAAAGATAACAAATACTTGCCAGAAAGCACCCATCAGGATACCAGCTAAAATCGGACTAAAGTTGTAAATGGCACTGACAACTTGAGCAATTGCGTTACCTACCCAAGTAGCAATTGGTCCAATAACTAAGAAGGTAACCGGAACAGTAATCAATAAGACAACAAAAGGAACTAAAAAGGTCTTAACCACATCAGGAATGACTTTTCTCGCCACTTTTTGTACCTTCGAAGCAAACCAAACTGCAATAATGATTGGGATAACTGAAGTTGTATAGTTCATTGAAATAACTGGAATACCCAAGAAGGTCATATGAACCGGTGCCTGTAAAAAAGTCCCCTTAAACACCGTGAATAAAGTAGTCTTGCTACCGGCCATCGCTACAATCGATGGGTAGCAGAGTGCAGCACCAATGGTTGCTCCTAAGTAGAGGTTAATACCAAACTTTTTAGCCGATGAAATTCCCAAAATGATTGGCATGAAGTAGAACAAACTGTCACCAATTGCATTCAGAATAATGTAGGTTCCGTTATTAGCAGTTACCCAACCAAATGCCAAAAACATGGCGTTAAAACCTTTGATCATTCCAGCAGCACACAATGCACCTAAAAGTGGGTTGAAAATACCGGAAATCAAGTCAATAAATTTATCTGTCAAGCTCATGTTGCTTGTATCAACATAATCATCAGGAACTGAACCGCCATCACCAAAACCACCAATTTTAATTAGGGTATCGTAAACATCAGCAACGTTATTACCAATAACAACTTGGTATTGACCACCAGACTTAACTAATGATAAGACACCGTCAGTTGCCTTCATTTTTTCATCGTTTGCCTTTGAAGCATCCTTTAACTTAAAGCGCAACCGTGTTGTACAATGCACCACGCTGGCTACATTATCTTTACCACCAACATTGGCGATAATTTCACGACTTAATTCTTCGTAAGCCATTTTTTCCTCCAAAAATAACAAAACCCGGGGACTTAAAGAAGACCTCTTGCAAACATTCAATTAAGAATGAAACAATGAAGTTTTCTTTATGTTCTCGGGTTAATGCCTGTAAAACAGTAACACACCGTTTAAACAAATTATTTTTCATCGGCTGGAATTTGCTTTGCTTCCGAATCAGTACCATCTTTTTGTCTGTGCGTTACCCGCCAGACATGGAGCGTCAGATAGACCTCATCATCAGGTTGCAATTTCCAGCCAGCTTGCTTAGATAAATAAGTGCCGATTTTTAAAACCGTCTCGTATGCTTTCTTGTACTTAACCCTCATTAATTCAAGCAATGAATTATCAAGTTCGCTGCCACTATTCTCATCACCAACTTCATAAAGATGCCGTACCATGAATGAACGTAAATGCGTCATAAACCGATTGAAATTAAATGATTCCGGATCAAGCTGCATCCCATACTGATATTCAATGATTTCAATCACACCATGAATTAACTTGGTGATTTTGATTGTATCTTGAAGCTTAGTTTGATCAGAACTAGCATTGATAAAGTGATAGGTCAGATAAACAACTTCTGCGTTGGGAAAAGTTAGCTTAGTTTTTTCCTGAAGCAGCTTCAGCGCATCTTTCGCAGTTGAATATTCTTTAGGAAATAGCTTCTTTAATTCCCACCCCACAGTACCTTGGCCTAATTCAAAGCCCTCATCAGTTCTTTTAAGCATAAAATCAATGTGATCAGCTAAAACCAAGTACTGATAATCAGTAAAATTAACGTTTAGTCTCTTTGAAACAAGATTGATTACATCAGTTGTTAGAGACAAAGTACGTTTATCAATATCCCTAACACTGTCAATCATCTTGATATTCTTTTCGACAGCAACAAAACGACGAGTAATTTTTGTTTCATCAATTGGATCATTGGGCTTTTTCCCAAAACCAATTCCGTTTCCAATTACTACCCAATCAACACCAGATTCATCCGACACTAAAGCAGCATTGTTGTTAAAATTTTTAATAAATTTCACTCAGCAAACTCCTCTTTTCAATAAAAAAACCTATGAGCAACACTAAAGCCTTGTTGTTCATAGGTTAATGCCTGATCGAATCAGTAACACACTTATTTACTCCTAAGATTATAAAACAGTGTTAAAGCGATTTCAATAGTTATTTGAAGATTTTTTATCAGTGTTTCTAGTTATTTCTCAAATAATTAGGCATTTTACCGATTTATCATTAAAATAAGAGGTAATTTGAATAACTTTCGCAAAATCAGAGGACAAATAGCAATGACAACTAAAAAACAAAATTTAACCACCAAACAAAAAGTCTGGTCTACAATCCAGGTTCTATTTATAGGTATACTTTTTTACTTGGGGGTAACACTTATTTTCTTCGGTTCCGGTTTTGGTGACTCCTACCTTGTCCAGCAAAACGCAGAGCAAGCTTCTTCAGGATTAACATCTAAAAAAGCGGATCAAAATAAGCACCGGAAAACAACTTATGACGCTAGTAAGACCAAGTCAATTAGTACAACGCGGATCCTGCGGTCAAAGAAAATTAAGGCTTATGCTATTGGGCGAATTTCGATTCCAGCCGTTAACATTCACAATCCGCTGTTTGCCGGATATGGCAGTGAAAACCAAAACTTGGAATACGGCGTTGTTACTTGCCTCCCGGACCGTGTAATGGGTGGAGCCAACAACTATGTGCTAGCAGGACATTATATGGGAGCATATGGCCCTGCTGTATTAGACAATTTACATTTGGTAAAACGGGGCGACTTAATCTATGTGACCGATCTTCATCACATTTATGCTTACGAAGTTAAAAGAATTTCTTTTGCAATTAAACCAACACAAGTTGAAGTCGAAAACAACATAAAGGATAGAAGCATGATTACCTTAATTACATGCTCAGACTTTAACACTTCGAAATACGGGTATGGGCAGCACCGCACAGTTGTGCAGGGTGATTTAATCAGCAAAATTAAGGCAACCAACAAGAATTTATCTGCGACTGAATTAACTGCTAATTTTTCTGCAAAAAGAGGCCAGAAAAAGGTCGCTTTACCAACCAAAAAGGGACGGCATACTATTAAAAAGAGCCAACAAATTCGCGCGAAAGCTCAGCCTAAGTTTTTTCAAAACATGACTCTTATTAAAGCTGCCATTATTATTTTTAACGTTATCTTCTTTCTAATTATTGTCTGGCGTCTAGTTAGAATTTGGCGCTCATAACTAGAGCGTAACACCAATTTAATTCGCTCATTATTAAGTCGTAATTGGCACTATTTTGCCAGTTACGGCCTTTTTTTACTATATAGTCTTTTTTTTATTAACAAGATTAAAATTCCTAACTTCAACAATTAGTAACTTGGTTTTTAATATTGTTAGAAAAATAATTACTTGCTGTTTGCGATATCGTCCGAGAACATTATTGCAAATTAGACTTATTTTTTGTTAATAATTTGGCAGTTAAGTGCTGAATAAATAGTTAATCATGGTAGCTTAATATTCGTATATAAGCAGTTTATAAATACTGTTTTTATATGTTTTAGGTCTAATCATTGCTATGTAGCAGCTATTACATAATAGGCTTTAAATAATCTTTAAGCTGCTCTGGTCTTAATACAAATTGAATTCGTTATTTAGAACATTATCAAAATGGCTACTAATACAATGATATTTCAAAGTTTAAGTTGTCAATTGACCCATCTACAATTTATAAAACTAGTAAAAAAGATAGTTATAATGTTACCCTAAAAATTCTAAATTTCTAAATCATATTTTTATGTAAAAATAACATTTAATAATATTAGTTATACTTAAAAAATTCTAAAAAAGATTCAAAAATCTAAAAGTACTATTTTTCTCGCTATTCAGCAGTTAATCAATTATAACAAATATTAAGAAAATCGCTTGTAAAAGAAATGAAAAAAATAAAAAATATTTATGTTTAACATTTTTAATAAAAAAACACTTAGTTATATTTTGGCTTAACTAATAAATTACTATTTTACTAATATTAAATTTTTTAATAACATAAGTAGCAGACCTAAAATAAATTATTATAATTTTTATTTTGTTTACACTATACATTCATTCTAAAAGATGATAAAATAAGAATATAATAAAGTTAATTTATATGATTAGTAGCCTTGCTAGAATAAAAGAAATAGAGATTTTTTAAAATATAAAATGAATAACAAAATAAACAAGCATAGAAAAATGGAAAAATTACTATTTGCCACTTTTGTTGTGATTGCTTTAGGAATCTTTTCAGTTGAGGCAAACAGAATTAGAGCAGAATCTGAGCCTCTAAGTGATGTTAGGACATGGGCACATAAAAGCAAAATTAACTCTGAAAAAAATGATATACAGTCAAAGTCGCGAAAAACAGCAAAAACTGGTTCAAAAACTTTTGTACTAGGTGCTAGTCAAGACAATTCTTCACCGAACGTATCATCTAGGTCAAACAATGTTATTGTGCATTACATTGATAAAAAGGGTAAAATTCTTGCACCTAATCAAGTTTTAAAAGGTAGAGTAGGTAGTAATTACCATACCGTTGCTAAGAAAATTCCCGGCTATATGTTAATCTTCAAGTCTGACAACACATCTGGAGTTTTTAGTGATAAACTGCAAAATATTACTTATGTTTATAAAACAAATGATAAAGTAGTTAATCAAAGTTCCAGCGGTGTTGCTTTTGGGGAGGCCGATGCCAAGATTTTCAAGAAAGCCAAAAAAGCTATTCGTAGCGATAAAGCCAAAACTGTGGCTCATGCTCAAGACAATCTTAGAAGTCATATAGATCTACATATCGTTAATGAAATAGGCAATAAATTACCACAGACAAGTCCAGATAAAAGGATTCAAAGAATATTAACTGGGTTAGGTTTCCTATCAATATTTGGAGGCTTGATAGGTTTCAGAGCGTTCTGTCGGAAGGGAAAAAATAATATTTAGCTTTTAATAATTAAAAACACTACTTTTGATAGTGATGATATGAGGGCAAATTTTTCGGTTCATATCAAATACTAATTGGAAAGTTTTTAGTGTGTTTTTTAAGGAGGTTTTTTAACAAATAGCCATGGTTTTAATTATTCAATAAAAACTATTCTCATTTTATTCTATGGCTTTCTACAATATAATAATGAAAAATTCCATTCTTATTATTCTGATAGAGCAAACTGCTTTTGTGTATAATAACTTAACAACTTTGATTGTTCTTTGTGAAAAGTTTTAAAAACGCCGTTACTTTTTTGTTAAAGCTATCCAAGCTAGCACGGCTAACAGTTCTGACCCTGGTCATCTATTACAAACAGGTACTGACAAAAAAGTAAAAGTTGCTGTTACTACAACCGGAGCAGTTTTACTGTTTGGCAGTTTAGCAGGCATTTGGCTTAGTGTCGCAAGAAAAACTAAATATTAAACTAAGAAAGCCAATTTCTATGACGAATTTGGCTTTTTTCTTTTCCCATATAAATTTTAAAGTCTTTCATTAATTTAACCTTAAGCTTAAAATAAGATATTAATTACAATTTATAGTATTAAAGGAGATACCATGGGACTTAACAAACCACTTTTATTTGCGCTTAGTGATGCACCGACCGGACAACGAAATCTAATTACCGATGTTGCTGGCGTGACCGTTGGCCATAAAACAATTGTTACTGATCGTTTGCAAACAGGTGTAACCGTCATCAAGCCTTGCCAGGATAATATTTTTCGTGAAAAAATGCCGGCAGCTGCGCATGTTATCAACGGCTTTGGTAAAAGCACTGGTTTAGTTCAGATAGAAGAACTGGGTACGATTGAAACACCGCTAGTCTTAACTAATACTCTAAGTGTCGGAACCGCCACTACTGCTTTAGTGAAAAGAATGCTTGCTGAAAATCCAGAAATCGGCCTGACAACGGGTAGTGTTAACCCGATAGTAATGGAATGCAATGACAGTAGTATTAATCATATTCGCGATTTAGGCGTTACTGAAGAAGACGTTAACGAGGCCTTTGCGGCTGCTTCGTCTGAATTTGCTGAAGGTGGCGTAGGCGCTGGTACTGGAATGCGCTGCTATGAACTTAAAGGCGGTATCGGTTCTGCTTCACGCAAAATTAAAATTGATGACCAGACTTTCACAATGGGCGCTTTAGTCATGTCTAATTTTGGCCTTAGCACCGACTTAAATATTTACGGCCGAGCAATTGGCAAAAAGATTGTTGATAATAAAGATAGTAAAGAAAAAGGTAGTATTATCACGATTATTGCAACGGATATCCCATTTAATTCGCGTCAATTAAAAAGAATCGCTAAACGCTCTAGTATCGGCATTACTCGCAGCGGTTCATTTAGTGGCAATGGCAGTGGCGAAATTACACTGGCCTTTTCAACTGCAAACCGGGTTAGTCATTTCCCTGAACATGAATTGAGCTCGATTCAAGCAATTACTGATGATAAGATTGACCGCTACTTCAGAATTACTGTCGATATTGTTAATGAAGCTATCCTAAGTTCACTAGCTCATGGCAAAACCACGCCAGACCGTGATGGTAAACCGCTATTAGGCTTAAAAGATGCACTTGCTCAATTAGGTAACGATCAAGATGCGCTAGCTTTACGCAATGAATTAGGGATTTAAGCGTTACTAATCACTACTTAAATTCAATAAAAAGAAAGAAAAAGTACATCGATTGAATTTAAACCTCTAGATTGGATCAAAAGTTCATTAAAATGCTGCCAAAAAGTTGGACGCTTTATGATTAAATAAGCATTATTGCACGACTCCAATATTTAATTTAGGTCGTGTATTTTAATTTGTTTGATCTTTTAATATTATGTTTAAGCCTATGAACATAATTTCGCAGTGCTTTTGTCATTCTTGCTAGCGAACTGGTCTCAATTTGGTTGGGTTTTTCACAGAGCATTATTGTTGCAATTACCCTTGTGTGACAGTATTGAAAACTTTTATCTGAATGCAAAAAACTGTTTTAGGCAACTTTAGCTTGAGCTCTAATAGCAGTAATCCTCATCACTTTCTTAGAATTACAGCTTTAAAAGCAGCGCATTTATGGCTGATCCAAACGATGCTTACAGTTATCGTAATATGTTTTACGGTTAAGGTGCAGCTTTCTTTTAAGCATGACTCCTAGCAGAACTTCTGGACATTCAGACTGAATGGTCCAGAGCTATTTTTTGCCGGTTGGTAAGTGGCAGTTGCACAGGCATCAGGAGATTAGGTTACCTAAAGCTTTTTATGCCTCTAGTCAGCTATCTGAAGGCTACTTTACTTTGAAAAGCTCAAACCGATGACTTACTACTGACAGCTTAAGATTGAAACCTTGACCACTTTGAATATTACCATGTGATATTTATGACAGAAACGTACCCGGTAAACTTAAATCCAAAAGTATAAGTTTACCGGGTACGTTTAAACTTTGAGACAGTCTCGTGCATTAGTTCTACCCAAGCTCTGCACTTGGTACTGTCAATGCCATATTCACATTCTAGTTTAACTAAAGAGGCTTGGTAAATTATGTACTGCTGACAATTTCAATATTATAATTGCTTGAACATTTAGTTAATAAAAGTGTTCCAAAACAGATTAATATCCAACCATTTATGAAGTTTCATTTAAGGTAATTTGGGTGCATGTCGTAAAATGCTCTTATTTGCTTTTTGTAAACACTAGGCAACCCAAAGAAATTTCTGAAATGTCAGACTTACTTTTATCTAACTGTTCGGTTCCCATCAAGTAAAATAGTTTGTCCTTGTATATAAGAATTTTCGGGACTGGCTAAGAAAAAGGCCAAATTAGCAACGTCAGCAACAGAACCAATTCTTCTGACGGCAATTTGATCCAAAAGAGGCTTTAAACTTTCTTTTGTTGGATAATGAACGCTTAAAAGACCAGAGTCAATGACTCTTGGAGCAATTGCATTGACAGTTACGCCTTTAGGTCCTAATTCTTTTGCTAATCCTCTCATCAAACCTTCTCCACCAGCTTTAGAGGCAGGATAGGCAACTCCACCACCAGTGCCACTTAAAGCAGAACCCGAACTAATAAAAACGATACTACCCTTATTGTGTAAAAATTCTCGATAAAATGCCTTTACAGTATAAAAATAGCCATTTAAGTTAATGTTTATTACTTTTTGCCATTCTTCTGGTGATATTTCATCAACTGTATCAGCATATGCAATTCCGGCATCCAAAATTAACACGTCAATTCTACCAAATGTCTGAATAACCTCATTATGAACATGTTCTAAGTCAGCATAATCTGAAACATCAGTTTTAATAAAAATAGATTTTTCATATTTTTTTGTTATATCATCAGCAGTCTTTTGTCCCTTTTTTTCATCATAATCAACGATAACTGTATGCGCACCATTCTGAGCAAACTTTTCAGCAATTCCCTTACCAATGCCATTGGCGCCGCCAGTTACTAAAACGACTTGTTTTTCAAATTTTTTCATTTTATTTTCCTTTCAAAACTATTCAAAATCTGCGTGCCGCTTGAGCATTGTATCATTGGTTTCGCCATTTTTATCCATTAAATTTAGTACAAGACCGTCAAACGTTAGGAAAGCTAACTGCTCAAAAGCTGAACCCATAGGCTGGCTAAATTTAATAGATTCACTTTTATCAACTTTGGACTTTCCGGGTACACACATGATGGTATCAGCCAGATTGCCAATAGTTGAAGTAAGAGTAGTTGTGAAAAGTACGATTTTTACACCACTTTTATGTGCTTTTTTAGCTAAAACCCTTAAACTGTCAGTTTCACCTGAACCAGAACAAATTATTAGTAAGTCTTCGGGGTGTGAATGTGGCGAACTGATTTCACCAACTATGCTAACGGAATAACCAAGATGCAACAAGCGATTAGCGAAAGCTTGGATTGCAATACCTGAGCGCCCGGCTCCAGCAAGAAAAATGTGATGTGAATGATTAATTTGTTCAACAATTTGCTCTAATTCTTCAGTATTTTCTTCCTTAGCATATTCTGTTAATTGTTCTAAAATATCCAATGTATAATTTTTCATTTTAGATGACCTCATTCAATCGCCGCACGAAGTTTTTTCAATTGATGATCAACATTGTTTCCTTTAAAGAGGTACCCACCAACTACCATCATCTCAGCGCCTGCATTTGAACACTCTTTCGCAAATTGATCATTAATCCCTCCATCGACCTCAATTTTAATATTACGGTTACTAGTTATTTTTTGTACATTCTTTATTTTTTCAATTGTTTGAGGAATAAAACTCTGTCCAGGTTGTCCGGGATTAATTGACATTACTAATACATAATCTATTTCATCCAAAAGATACTTTAAAACAAACTCTGGCGTACCTGGATTTATCGCAACTCCAGCTTTTCTACCCGCTTGTTTGATTTTTTGTAAAATATAGTGAATATGAGGTGTTGATTCATAATGCACACAAAGCATTTCCGCACCTGTTGCAATTGCATCATCAATATGTTCAAGCGGATTTTTTAACATCATATGAATGTCAAATTTCATATGACTATGTTCTTTCATTACCCTTATTTGATTAGGTCCAAAGGCAATATTTGAAACATAGTTGCCATCCATCATATCTACATGAAGCGTGCCTACCTTTTCTTTTTCTAAAATATCGATTTCATCCTGCAGATGTAATATATCTGCTCCAAAAATTGATGGTAAAATTTCTCGCATTAAAAAGGCCTCCCAATTTTATCTAAATAATCGTACTTAACCAATAAATAAACGCATTCCACGGCTCTGAAAGAGTTAAATCTGAAGAAAGTCCACCGACATGAACTCCACCTGTCTGAATCATCTTGGTTGCACCTGGGGCAACATATGCCTCAAGATACAACGTCACACTGCAGAAAATCACACCAATAATAATCGTTCTAAATAAATTTCCTTTTGTCATTAATGTTCCGGCAACTGAAATATAAATAATTGACATTAAAAGACCAACAGGAAACAACTTGATATTTGGCAAAAGTAAAGCGCAAATAATCACCAGCGGAATAGTAATAACAGTAGCTGTTTCCGTCGTAGGATCACCTAGTCCCAAAGCTATATCCATTCCAATATTTAAGTTAGTCTTTTTGCCCATTTGATTGGACATCGTAGTTCGAGCAGCTTTGCCAACGGGAGAAATTCCTTCCATTAGTACCCCTACCATTTTGGGCATTAAAACCATTACACTGGCTATTCCAATACCCATTGTTACTGTA
The DNA here is from genome assembly GCF_026536055.1 of Lactobacillus sp. B4015. Taxonomy (NCBI): domain Bacteria; kingdom Bacillati; phylum Bacillota; class Bacilli; order Lactobacillales; family Lactobacillaceae; genus Lactobacillus; species Lactobacillus sp. B4015. The sequence goes on along the minus strand of NZ_JAFNOY010000006.1, from coordinate 147,722 downwards.
TTGGCAAGATTTTGCTTAGTTAATAATGCTAAAAGTAGGCCAACAATGGTTCCAATTACTGATGAATCACCAAAAACGCCTAGTTTTTTATTCACTTTATCTAAGTTCAAATCCACCTTATTTAAGCCTGGAATAAAGTCAATTAATTTGTTAATTATCCAAGCAAATGGCATTACCCAAGCAGTGTAAATAATTGTCGTACAAGTGGTCCCTTCAAGGCCAAAATATTTCTGCCATTTATTTGCCAGCTTATCTCCAATAAAAAGCGAAGCAATGGACATCCCAACTGTAACCAAAAGACCTATCCAAAAATTATTAAATAAGACATATGCAAGTGAACCGGGAATTAAAAAATGCATATAATTCCAAATATCAACATTCATTGTTTTGGTCCAGCCAACTCGAACTAAAACAATATTAAAGATAATTCCGAATAGAATAGCTAAACCAGCAAACGGAGCAACCCATGATGCGGCCCCTATAGCTGGCCAGCCTATATCAGTAATGGTGTACCCAGCACCTAATTTAGAATAATATTCCACTGCTGGCTTTAAAGATGAAGTTAATAAATTGACGACCAAAGTTAGTCCCATGAAACCGATGCCGACAGTCAGTCCTGATTTAATTGCATCGCCAATTTTCATTCTGAAGATCAATCCCAGAATGAAAATAATGATTGGTAAAAGTGCTGTTGCACCAATGTTAATGATGGTTTTAAAGATTTGTCCCAGTATTTCCATATTCTCGCCCCTATTCTTGAAGTGATAACAATTTTTGTCCCACCTTTTTCTTTAGTTCTTTTGTGTTTATACCGGTAATAAAACCAGTCACACTAATCAGAGGTTTTGAAATTTTCCCACGATAGTTATTAGTGGTAAAAACAATATCAAAATTATCGCTTTGACTTGGCATTTCGGTCATACTGCACTTAGAAATTGTGTAATTTTTAATACCATATTCAGCACATACATCCTTTATTTCTGCCGCAGCAATAGTTGAAGTTGCGACTCCACTTCCACAAGCCACCAAAATATTAATTTTCTTGCTCATATATGTCTCCTTTTAATGCTTTTTCAGCATCTTTTATTACAAAATCAACTTCGTCTGTACTGTTGCAGGTCCTAATTTTTTTAACAAATGAGCCTTTTTGCAACAGTTTCATAATATCCTGCAGAAGATACAAGTGATCTGTACCGTTACCCAAGCCTAGTATAAAAAGCGTATCAATATTTAAATTTCTTGTTATATCGTCCATTTGTTTCATCAAAATTGGTTTTAGCAAAGTAATTACCGCAACAAATGGTTTGTTAATATACTTTGGATCACCATGCGGAATCGCTACGGTATAATCTTTGAGCTGTAAACCAGTTGGATACTTATCCTCTCGATTGTTAAGGAAATCTAAAAATCCTTTTTTTACGTATTTCTTGCTCAAAAGATCCTCTGTCACTTGAGAAAAGAGTTCAACTCTATCTCGCGCTTGGCAATTCAAATAAATCGTATCTTTTTTAACATAATCAGCTAATGACAAAACCAAACCTCCTTTTTCTAGTGGTTATAATTTTTTATTTTTTCAACTGCCTCTTCACTGCTTGAAACTTGGATCAGTTCTTTAATAAAGGCCTCATCCTCTGCTATGTGCTTCAATTTATATAATAGTTGCAATTGATCTGTTTTATTTGGCGTCGTCAATAAGGCCACGAGGTGAATTTTATAGCCAGCGTACTCTAAGCCATTCTTAGAAATTAAAAAAATCAGTCCTAGTTTCTGTTTGAATAAGTCCGGATTCAGGTGTAGTAAGGCTATTTTTCTATTCAACAAAATGTATTTTGGTTGTTTAAGGTATTCTTTTTTTAATTCGAACCAAAAATCATTTCGTACAACCTGATCTTGAATTGCAGGCATTACTATTTTTTCTAAAATCTTATTCCACGGCATAGATTGCTTAACCAAAATCAGCTTTTTATATACATTCGCATTATTATTTGAATGTATCTCCCACTCGGACAAATTACTTTCAGGAATTAATAGCTGCGCAATGCCATTTTCTAGTCCCCTTTTATCTTTAATCTCAGCAAATCGCCCTACAGTTGAAATAACCTTCTGAATGTCAACATTTGCAAAATTCAGGTTAAATAATTTTTTAAAAACATCATTTCGCAGTTGAGCAATGCTGCGCTCATTTAAAATTTCATTAACAATAAAAACTGTTTTAGTGGATTTTAAAGGAACTGTCGCAAAAACCAAATCATATGGCAAAACAAAATGCTGATACTCACGAACTGAGCAAGCGGGATAAAAAGATAGTTCTGGAAAAGCGACCCGTAAATTACTTTCAAGCAGCTTGGACGCAGAAATGCCATTCGGACAAACTGGAATAGCACGAGCAACTTTTCGTTTGAATTCGTTAGTTTTATTTTGAACAAGATGGCCACCTATAAAGATCGTGACATAAGCTACTTCATCAGCTGAAATGGTTGTCCCAAAAAACTTGTTTAGTGGTCCAATTGACTGGAGGACAAACTCATAAAGATTACGATATTTGTCGATAATTTCAGCAAACATTGGATTAATTTCTGGCAGTTTGTACTTAATTCGAAAATATGCTGGCCTAAAATGATCCATTAATTTTTTGAGCAAATTCTTTTTATCCGGTAAAACGATAAAAGATTTTAATTCAAATTCGTTTAAAAATTCCCACAGAGCATTAGTTAGTTGAGTCTGCATAGAAACAGTTATCGCTTCTTGCCGTTTAATATTCGCACCTAAAATGAATAGAGCAACAAAACTTTTTTCTTGAGGAACCAAATTAGCAAAGATTGTATTTTGCAATGCCGTATATTCCTTAGTTTGCTTAATCTCTTCATCTGACAATAGTTCCTTGTTTTTCAGCAATTTGCCTTGTTCTATTCGGTATAAAACCGTTGACAAAAATCGCGCTAAAACGAAGAAGGCGTCATCTGTAAATTTTCGACACAATTTTGACTCGATGTTCACTAAATCTTTTTTTACATCAGCATAGTTATTTACAGCGTTTGCATTCCAGAAAACGTAATCTTCGAAATTGAATTCGGCATAAAGCTTTAAATAATTTTGGTAAAGTGTTATACGCTTATCCCATTCACTACCAATGATCGTGTAGCCGGTTTTTCTAGAAAAAACAATTTTTACATTCGCTTTTTTTAAATTTATTTTTAATTTTTTTAAATCGGCGAGAGCAGTATTTTTACTGATATTCAAAGTTGCAATGAAATCATTTAAATAAACTGGTCCAGTTCTACTCAATATCATTATCACCATTAGAATGCACCTTTCTTCTGGTGGGAAAAATCTCTTTTTAGTCTCTTTGACATTATTAATAATTTGACTTGTTAGGTCCCTTTTGGTGGAATAAGTTTTATTTTTTAATACTATTGATGGCAAGTTTCGAGCTTTAAGATCGACATTAATGTTGTTGATTGCATAATTGATTTGTCGATCAGTTAAGGAAAATTCCTTTCGAAGCTCCTTTTGCGAAACTAATCCTTCTTTAACGATTTTTAATAAAATCTCTTTATTCCAGTTGGTCAATTTGCTTCACCTCCTCTCTATTGTTAAGCCTTATTATAACCGCTTACATCTCCTAAGAATTGCCCTTTAAGTCCAACTTATGTTACGTTCAGATTTTCACTTGTACTTCACTATTTTTATTAAAAATTAAGTAAACAAAAAGTAGCAGTTTTATCCAAACTGCTACTTTTTACCTCTAATATCTAATTTCTAATACAGCACATACATCACTAAAAAGGACCAATACGTCCACACTTTGACGCTTTATAAAAAAATTACTTCAGGCAATTCTAGAATGCCTTTGTTGGCTTTTTCATGTCAAAAATACATAATAATGTAAAATCAAAAAGCTTTATTCAATAGCTAAATAAATCATATTATTAAAATATCCTTATTAATTTATCCATTTAATCAATAGTGCATAATCATTATATAATAATTATATCTTTGAAATTGATATTCAATTAGATAGGTTAATGTCAAAGTTTAAGCTTTTTTAAATAAATTCATTACCTCTCTTTTTTATCTAAGAAAGGTTTTATGGGCTGCTTTTCATTTTGAGGAACTATTTGAACGTAAACATTCATTCCTTTATTTAGCAAGCGGTAGAAACACTGATCTTCTTCATAACTAGTAGAGATATACTGATATAACGTATTACGGCCATCCTTTGCACCCATTCCGCCTAAATCCAAGTCCTTAATATCAATTCCATGATTAACCATGTACTCAATTGTTTCCGGAACTTTAACTAAAATCATTGTTGGCGCTTCTAATGACTGAGAAAAGAACTTGACACCATCTTCTTTGTTAAACACTCCTATACCAATGTCTTCGGGTACTGCTTGCTCAAAAACATTAATCATAAACTCATTTTTAGATGTTGCATCATCAATAATAACAACATTTTCTGCCCCAGTTTCCTTAATCCATTTTGTCATTACTTGGCCATGAATCAAGCGATCATCAATTCTTGTTAAGACTAAGTTTTGCATGATGTAAACCTCCTAATTTAGTATTTTCAATACCCCAGTTTTCTTTAGCAAGCGCTACATTAATCAATTCTTCAATTGAACTATTTTTAGTTCTTAAAGTGACAATACTCAATAACATCGGAACATTTACGCCAGTAACAATTTCTAAATTATGATTTTGCTTTAAAAGCATTGCAGTATTAAATGGTGTGCCGCCCTTTAAATCGACTAAAACCAATGCTGGCTGTTTACTCGTATCTTCTAAAATTTGACTAAACTTTTCCGCATAATCTTCAGGACTTTGACCTGGCCTAAACGATATCGTTTTAAGGTTATCAACTGATCCAGCAATCATTTCTACTGTTTGTTTAATACCTAAACAAAAATCTCCATGACTAGCTAAAATAATTTGTATCAAGTTAAACTCTCCTTTAAATGACCGCTAAAATTCCAAGATAAGAACATAAAATTCCGACTATGAATATTCCAACCACAATGATACTTGCATTAACTTTTTTTCTTAAAAGCCACCATACTAATAAGGTAGCTAATAATGGAATTAGACTTGGTGCCAGCTGATTAAATAAAGCTTGCAATTTAATCACGCTTTGCCCAACATGCCAAATTAATGGCGTTTTAATAGTCACTCTCGTAGCAGCCATTGTACCAACAACCATTAAGCCAACAATTGAGAACGCATTAGTTACTTTATCAAGCAATCCACTTTTTAAAATAGAAACAACTGACTCTTTGCCTTTCTTATAGCCATACATAAACATCCAGTATCCAATAGCGTAAATAATTAATTCAAAAACTACTGTAAACATAATCGGACCAAAGTAATTGTGATCCAATGCCATGGTCGCACCAATACTTGCAAGTATTGGGAAGATAATGCCTTGTTGAACCGTATCACCGATACCAGCAGCTGGGCCCATTAACCCAGTTCTAACACCATTAATGTCCTCAGCACTAACTTCGGCACCATTTGCACGAGCTTCCTCCATTGAAAGAGCTATACCATGAATAACTGGACCAACCATGTGTGGTTCCGTATTGAAAAATACCATGTATTTCTTTAATTCATCAGCTTGTCTTTCTTTCGGGTATAGTTTTTTAATAGGATAAATCATCATGTTAGTTAAGCCTAATGCTTGTAGGCGTTCATAATTATATGCGGCTTCATCTGACTGTTCCCAGAGCCAAGTTTTTACTAAATCACTATGAGTTAATTTAATTTGATAATTCAAAGGAGAAATATTTTGAGCTATATTTGTCCCTGGTTCTAGCGCTGCACTAGCATTTTCTTGTTTGCCAGTTCTATTTTGAAGAGTCAGCCTGCGTACTTTCTTCTCTGTAGGTTCAGCATCTTTCTTCGTTGCATTAGCCTTTTGATTGATATAAAGCAGGTAAGCAAGTAATCCTGCAAATATAGCAATTGCCATTATTTGCAGTTTCAGATATGCAGTTAAGAAAAAACCAATAAAGAAATACGGAATCAATGATTTTTTACCCAAATAATTGAGTAACATTGCAATACCCAAAGCCGGCATTAAAGCTCCTACGACTTCTAAAGCCGTAGTCAAACTTTTAGGAATCATATTAAGCATTCCCTGTGCCCAGCCTCGGCCAAAGAATACCAAACAGAACGCTGGAATACCATACACAATTATTGCGACAATTAGAGAAGGAACATAATTCAAAAATCTAATCGCTTTAACATTACCTCTTGCCAGCTCCGCATCTGCACGGTGAACCCAAAAAGAGTTAACACTCTGATAAATTTCCACCATTAAAAGCCCAATAAGAGAAAATGGAACTGCAAAAGTCACAGCTAATTTTGGGCTAGCGCCTGATAAAATTGTTAAAGCAGTTCCAAAAATACCAGCAACCATTGTATTGCTTGGCATAACACCACCAGTATTAATCCAACCCAGATAAACCAGTTGGATCGTAGCACCAGAAAGCATTCCTAACATAGGATTGCCCATAAATAACCCAACCAATAGCCCAGTTGTTAAAGGATAAGTTAGGCATCTTGTTACCGGCGCAAAAAACCACCATTGAGAAATAGTAGCCAGAGTGGCCACTAACAACGCTGATAAAAACATTTCTTAAGCCTCTACTTTCTTAATTTTTAAAGTTATAAAATTGAGAACCCTAGTGCCCTAACATCTCTGTTAAAGTCTTGAACTGTTTGCAGTGAACGTTCTTCTGGAGTTGTGCCGATTAATGGAAACTTGTCAATTACCGGAGAAGTACACGTAATAATGTCACACCCACAATTATCAGCTTCAAAAACATTGATTACTTCTCGACAACTTGCCCACAGAAGCCAGCCATTTCCATTTTCATGACAAAGTTCTGCTGCTTTTTTCATTAAAGGTGTTGGATCTATTCCAATATCTGCTAATCGACCAGCAAAAATAGAAATAATATTATTTGAACCAGGTTTTAAAACTGCCAGAACGTCTTTTACTTGCTGAAGTGTAAACATCGCAGTTACATTAACTTTAATGCCCTCAGCAGAAAGCTTTTTTATCAATGGAACCGAAGAAACTCCTTTAGTATTAGTAATTGGTATTTTTACGAAAACGTTATCGCCAAGTGATGAGATTTTTTTGGCTTCTTTTTCCATCGTGTCAAAGTCATCAGCAAACACCTCAAAAGAAATTGGCATTCCAGTAACTTTAGCTAAGGCCTCCTTGGCAAAATCAACGTAATCTTTTACTCCGGCTTTTTTCATTAAGGATGGATTAGTCGTAAATCCCTTCACAACTCCACTTTCTTTTGCCTTTACCATATCATCAATGACTGCCCCATCAGCATATACTTTAACGTTCAAATCACTAATTTTCATAATTTCTCCTCCTACTATAAAAATATTTTTGCGGTAACGTTTGCGCAAATGGTAAAAATATAAGTCCTTTATTTAGGACTTTTGTCATCTTTTTATGCAAGCGTTTTCGCTGATTACATTTTTATTGTATAATGTTGTTAACGCGATGTAAAGTATAAAATAAAAAATAAAAATTAATAAGGTCAGATATTATGTCAATAACTTCAATAAAAGACATTGCCCGATTAAGCGGCTTTTCAGTTTCAACAGTTTCAAGAGTTTTGAACAATACAGGACGCTTTTCTGAAACTACTAGAGAAAAGATTATTAAAATTGCCAAGGAAAATAATTATTCACAAAATATAATTGCTAAAGGAATGAGAAAAGGTAGATTAGCAATAATTGGTGTCTTAGTCCCAGATATCACCAACTCCTACTACGCTTCGATAGTAAAAAAATGTGAGCAATATTTTTTCAAAAAAGACTATCTAACCATTGTTTGTAATACAGAAAGAAACGCTAGCCTTGAAGAAAAATATATTTCGAAATTAAGTAATCATATGGTTGATGGATTAGTTGTCATTTCTACGCAAAATGTAATTAGAAAAGAGCAAGTTGATCTACCAACAGTCTTTATTGATCGTTCTCCCAAACTTAACAACAACATGATTACAGTTTCTTCGGATAACTACACAGGCGCTGTTTTAGCAACTAATCATTTAATCGACAAGAATTGCTTTCCAATTATGTTAACTAATAAAGATAACGAGTTTTCAAGCAATGAAAGTCGTATTAAAGGCTTTACTGAAACTGCACAAAACCGCGGTATATCAAAGCCAATTGTTATTAGTACTAATACTAATTCAGATGAAATTTATTTAGCAAAAAAGACAATTTGGGCTCAACTAACAAGACTTTGGAGTAAACATAGCAAATTAGGTGTTTTCGCAATTAATGACAATGTCGCAAGCTATATCTATCAAGTAGCAATTGAAGAGGGTTTAGATGTTCCTAATAAGCTTAGTATAGTGGGTTTTGATGATGCACCGATTGCTAAAAAATTACAGTTATCTACAATTCATCAAAGCACTTCAGAAATTGCTAAAGTTTCTTGCTCTAATCTTTTAAGACTTCTTAGACATGAAAATATTTTAGAGCATAAATTTACTATTCCAATTTCATTAATTAAAAGAAAAACCACATAGTTGTCTTTAAATTTATATGTATTATAAGTATGCTTATTCCAGTACTACTAGAAAATGAAAGACTTAATTAGATACCGGTAACAGGGCCAAGCCCAGGCTGCACCATGTTATAATTTGTCTAGCATCTCAAGTTAACGCTTACAAATGGGAGGAAAAATATGACACCTTGGTGGAAAAATGCAGTTATCTATCAAATTTACCCTAAATCATTCCAAGACAGCAATGGTGACGGTATTGGCGACCTAAACGGGATTATTAACCGCCTAGATTATTTACAAAAATTGGGAATTGATGCCATCTGGCTCTCACCCATTTATCAGTCACCTGGCGTTGATAACGGTTATGATATTTCTGATTATCAGGCCATTGACCCGCAATATGGGACCATGGCTGATTTAGACAGGCTGATTGCAGAAGCAAAAAAAAGAAATATCCGCATTATTATGGATCTCGTCGTTAACCATACCTCTGATCAGCACCAGTGGTTTATCGAAGCACGGAAAAGTAAAAATAATCCTAAGCGTGATTTTTACATTTGGCGTGATCCTATCAATGGGCACGAGCCTAATGACTTAACTTCTAATTTCTCTGGTTCTGCGTGGCAATATGATCAGACAACTGGCCAATACTACCTCCACTTTTTTGCCCCTGAGCAGCCTGACTTAAATTGGCAAAATCCTGAATTACGACAAAAAATTTATGAGATGATGACTTTTTGGCTTGATAAGGGCATTGGCGGTTTTCGCATGGATGTAATTGAGCTAATTGGTAAAGAGCCTGATCGCAAGATTGGCGCAAACGGACCAAAATTGCATCCCTACTTGCAAGAAATGAACCAGAAAGTATTGGCCAATCATGATATCATGACCGTTGGCGAAACATGGAGCGCCGATTTAGAAACAGTTACTAAGTATTCAGATCCAGCACGGCATGAGCTTTCAATGGTCTTTCAATTTGAGAATCAGCAAGTTGACCAGCAGCCAGGCAAAGAAAAGTGGGATCTTGCCCCCTATCGACCAGCTGCTCTTAAAAAGATTTTGCTTAAATGGCAAACGCAACTAGACTACCGCCATGCTTGGAATAGTCTTTTTTGGGAAAATCATGATCTTCCCCGTGTCATCTCGCGCTGGGGCAGCGACACTACTTATCGCGTGCAATCAGCTAAAATGTTCGCGATTGCTCTCCATTTAATGCGCGGCACGCCGTATATTTATAATGGTGAAGAAATTGGGATGACCAATTATCCGGTTAAAGATATCGCTGAAGTTGCAGACCTTGAAAGCATCAATATGTATCATGACCGACTTCAAAAGGGCTATTCTAAACAAGAACTCCTTAAGGCAATTAATGCCAAAGGTCGCGACAACGCTCGGCGGCCAATGCAATGGTCGGATCGGCTGCAAGCCGGTTTTACCAGTGGTGAGCCTTGGCTTAAAGTTAATCCCAATTACCGGCAAATTAATGTTCAAGCCGCTTTAGCTGATCCTAATTCTATTTTTTACACTTACCAAAAACTAATTCGTTTGCGCCATGAAAATGAAATTGTTGTTACCGGCTCATTTAAGCCGCTAACAGCTTCTGCTGATGTTTTGGCATATTACCGCGAATTAGGCGATCAGCGCTGGCTAATTGTCGCTAATCTTAGTGAAAATAAAGCGCAATTTACTGCACCAGATCAGCTTAAACAGGTTTTACTCAGTAACTATTGCGCTCCGCAAACTTTACGGGCACTTACCTTAAAACCATATGAAGCCTTTGCTGCAATTGTTAACTAAGTTAAATAAAAACTCGTGAACTTGATAAAAACCGTCTACTAGTTAGCAGATGGTTGATCATTCACGAGTTTTTTATTTGGCTAGTTCTTTTTGATAAAGCTGAAATGTTGCGTTGTCAAAAGCACACATCGTAACTTCCATCTTAGCTGAAGGATTTTGCTTTAACCAGTCTTTTACTGCTGCAAATGCAATTTCAGCCGCCCTTTTTGCAGGAAAACCGTAAGCACCAGTTGAAATAGCCGGAAAGGCAATACTGTGTAAGTTATTCTGCTTGGCTAAAGATAGCGAATTAAGGTAACAAGCGCGTAAAAGCTGGCTATCGGTAGATGACCCTGAATAAACCGGGCCAACTGTATGAATCACATGCTTAGCAGGCAGGCGATAGCCCCGGGTAATTTTTGCTTGACCGGTCTCACAACCGTGAAGTCCGCGACACTCCTGAAGTAAGTCGGGGCCAGCTGCTTGATGAATTGCGCCGTCAACACCAAGACCGCCAAGAAGTGAATTATTGGCAGCATTAACAATTGCATCTACGGCTAATTTGGTAATATCTCCCTGAATAATTTTAATCATTAGCTCACCTTCTTTTTTAGTTATATTTTACCTCAATTAAAAATCTTGGACGTAAACAAAAAAGTGCGACTGCTTATAGTCGCACTTTGAACTTTTTGCCGTAAATTAACCTTTTTCGGCACCGGCAGTAATGCCATTAACATAAAATTTTTGCATGAAGATAAACAAAATTGTAATTGGAATAGCAATAATAACACAGCCAGCGACAAATTCCGCAAAGAACTGGGTCGCATTGCCCTTGGTATTATGTACCATGTTGTACAAACCATAGGCAATTGTATATGTTTTGGGGTTCCCCGAAGTCGATAAAATAATGCCGGAGAAAATGAAGTCAGTCCACGGAGCAATAAATGCCGTCAAAGCAGTGTAGACGATCATTGGTTTTGCTAAAGGTAAATCCACGTTAGTAAAAATCTGCCACTTAGTTGCCCCATCAATCTCAGCTGCTTCATCAATTGAGAACGGCACCGTATCGAAGAAGCCCTTGGCAACATAGAATCCTAGTCCGGCACCACCGACATAAACTAGCAATAATCCGCCCAGATTGAGCATGTTGAGTCCCTTTAAAATATAGTAAAGAGCAATCATTGACATGAACCCGGGAAACATTCCCAAAATAAGGGCAATTTGCATAAACGGTTTACGAAACGAAAAGCGCAACCGCGATAAGACATATGCCACTGAAATAGTTAAAAAGGTTGAAATAATCATTGATAAAATTGAGATGATCAACGTATTAATAATCCAATTAACTAATGGATACTGGGAATTGGTAAAAATACCAATATAATTATCAAACGTGAACTTATCTGGCCAAAAAGTCGAAACAAAGCCAGTATCATTGTATGAGAAACTCGCTAAAATAATCCAAATGATTGGTAAAATCCAGACAATCGCCAAGATAATTAATAAAAGATAACGGAAAAATAGCGAAAGGCGTTTTTGATTTTGATAAGATTTCATCTTTAGCCCTCCTTAAAAGCATTGGTATGACGATAGGCCAGCAGCGAAAAGACGGCACTAATGATAAAGATTAAAATACCTAAAACTGCTGAAGCATTGTAGCGCTGCTCTTGACCAAATGTCAGATTGTACAGCCAAGTTACCAGCAAGTCCGTTGAACCTGCCCCGTTATAGCGATTATTCATTGGCGCACCACCAGTTAGCAAGTAAATGACATTAAAGTTATTAATATTGCCGATAAATTGCTGAATTAAGGAAGGGGCCATAACGAAGAGAATCTGCGGAAAAGTAATTGATTTAAAAATCTGCATTGCGTTAGCACCGTCCATTTTAGCAGCCTCAATTTGATCTGTCGGCAGGTTTTGAATAATAGCAGTGGATACTAACATTGAAACCGGAATACCAATCCACATGTTAACGATAATAACCGTAATCCGCGCTACTAAGGGCGAAGCCTGACTATCAATGAAATGAATTGGGTGAGCTATCATGCCAATATTCATCAAGATATTATTGAGCGCACCCTGATAATCAAGAAATTGTGCCATCATCAGTAAAGAAACAAATTGTGGTACAGCCCAAACAATTACAAAAATTGTCCGCCAAAAGCCTTTATGCTTAATGCCCTTTGATTCAATTAACAGCGCCAATAAAACGCCAAAGAAGAAAGTCGTCGCTGTAGCGGCTATTGCCCAGACAATTGTCCAGCCTAAAACTGGGAAAAAGGTACCGGATAAGTCCCCGCTAATCACACTTCCAAAAGCCTGGAAACCAGTCCAAGAAAAAGCAATGGGATGCTGCCGGTCATAGTTCGTAAAAGCCATTGAGATCATAAAGATTGTTGGCAAAATGGTAAAACACAGAATTCCTAAAATAGGAAAAGCCATTAACGTATCGTGCAACCGGGAATCAAACAAACTTGCTAGCTCTTCTTTATTAGTTAAAATGTGTTTGCCATCACGACTCAAGACGTAATTCTTTCTGGTCGAGCGCAAGTTAACGATATAAAGATAAATCATTGCAATACAGATAATGACAGCAAGGAGCCCAAATAACAGAATTAACACCGAATTTGACGGCTGCTTAGTGATATAAACGCCTTGGGCACTATCATAAACCACTTTTTTGGTCTTATTTTCTCCCAGAGTAGTCAGCATACTAATTGCCGATATTCCGCTAAAAATAAACCAGATAATAAATGCAACTTCTGCTAATAGCAGTGTTAAGCCCTTAACCCACTGCTTATTCTCAAGGGCATTGCTACCCATAATAAAGAAGGACAATTTGGTTGCAATACTGCCTTTAGACCAAACCTCACGAAAAGTTGCCTTAACAGCAGCATGCTTTTTCTTTTTAAACATAATTTCTCCTCTTCCTGAGCAAAAAGGTTGGACGCTGCCTGCCCAACCTTTAGTGCTTAAGATTAACTATTTCTTTTCAGAAGCCTTGGCCAATTTAGCAAGTTGAGCCTTGTATTGTGCTGGTTTAACTTTGCCGTCATAAGCACCGTTAACTAGAGGAGGAACATCATTCCAGAAGACTGACATTTGTGGTAATTTTGGCATCAAGACTGAGTTGCCTGGTTTAGACATTTCAATTACCGCATCAGCCACTGAATCCTTCTTCACAGCTGGATCGTTAATTGCTTCTTTAAGAACTGGAATTTGCCCAGCTTCCTTATGAGCGATTAATTGTGCTTTCTTATTTGTGATGTAAGCAGCCAATTCTGACGCAGCTTTTGGATTCTTGGTGTGAGCATTAACTGCAAAACCTTCGATGCCAAGGAATGCCTGCATTTGAACTGACTTACCGCCAACTTCAATCATTGGATACTTCGCAACCGCAAAGTTCTTGCCTAGAATTTTCTTGATATTGGCAGCATTCCAAGGACCATCTAAAATAGCTTGCGCATTACCCTTCTTCAATTGGTTTAATGCGTTTGAAGTCTGCATTACGCCCTTATTATTTCTTTGTTCAGCGTACCATTTCAGTGCATTAACACCCTTTTGTGAATTAAACGTTGAGCCCTTTAAATCTTCACCGCTGTCACCATACAACTTTGTACCAGCTGAGAAGAAGACTGGCCACATAACATAAGCGTTAGTAAAGTCCGTTGCAACAACACCTTTAGAAGTTAAGGTTTTCCAATTTTTGACATCATTAGCAGATAACTTAGACTTATCGTAATAAATTGTCTGTGCCTGTTGTGCGTATGGATAGGCATAAATTTTTCCTTTCCAGGTTACTCCCTTAGCAGCAACGGCAATGTAATTAGCCTTAATATTGCTGGTATCTTTTGGTGAGAGCGGGTTAATGTAACCTGAGTCTGCCATTTGTCCTAATTGGTCGTTAGGTGCTTCAAAAACATCGGCAGCTTTTGATGGGTCCTTGCCGACATCAGTTTTGGCATTAGCTGAACCAGTTGGATTTTGCGTAACGCGAACAGTGATATTTTTATGCGATTTAGTAAAATCACTAGCAATTTTCTTATAATATGACACTTGATTAGTATCAACCCAGAGCGTCAATTTCGTATTTTGGCTGCTATTTCCGCTTGATGATTTTGAATCATTATTTGAGCAAGCTGCAAGAGACATTGCCGCTAAAATTGCTGTACTACCTAATGCTACTTTCTTCCAAATTTTCATGTTATTTACCTCCTAATTTAAAACAACATGCTTTTTTATTTTCAGTTCCCATTTGGCAACTGAATTTATTCCCTAATTAACGATTGCCAGCGTGGTGTCTTGATCAAAAAAGTGGGCCTTGTTGAGGTCAAATCCCATCTTGACTTGATCACCGGGTTGGTAAAGATCCCGCGCATTAATATTGGCAACGAATTCCGTATCAGCAACTTTTTGGTAAAGCTGAATTGTTGCCCCTAGTAATTCGGACACAACGACCGTCGAATTAACCACCGCGTTCGGCCAAGTTTCGAGAAACGCTTCTTCAGCGTGAATATCTTCAGGTCTAATGCCCAAAATCAAATCACGGTCGTTATAGCCTTTCTTTTCGAGCAATTTTGCTTTCCCCTCAGGTATTCCCATGTCAATGCCGCGATTATCAGTCACACGCCCATTATGATAATGGACATTAAAGAAATTCATCTGGGGCGAACCGATAAAGCCTGCTACGAATTGATTAACGGGATGGTTATATACTTCTTGTGGGGAACCAATTTGCTCAACTTTACCAACCGACATTACAACTACACGGTCAGCTAAAGTCATCGCCTCTGTTTGATCGTGCGTGACGTAAATCGTTGTTGTACCTAAATCCTGATGCAGCTTGGCAATTTCGGCCCGCATTGATACCCGCAATTTTGCATCCAGGTTGGATAAAGGCTCATCCATTAAAAAGATGGGTGCATCCCGCACGATTGCTCTACCTAAAGCTACCCGCTGTCTTTGACCGCCAGATAGCTCAGCTGGTTTTTTATCCAAGTATTCTTTCAGGTTCAAAATTTCAGCTGCATGTTGCACCCGCTGATCAATTTCACTTTTCTTGTAATGACGCAGCTTTAGCCCAAAGGCCATATTGTCGTAAATTGTCATGTGCGGATAAAGCGCGTAGTTTTGAAATACCATGGCAATATGGCGGTCCTTTGGCGCTACATCGTTCATTACCTGATGATCAATCTCGAGTGTGCCCTTGCTGATATCTTCCAATCCGGCAATCATCCTTAAAGTAGTCGATTTACCACAACCAGAAGGCCCAACAAAGACGATAAATTCCTTATCTTTGATATGTAAATCAAAGTCCTTCACAGAATACTGGTCATTACCCTCATATTTTTTGCATAGATGGTTTAAATCAACTTCAACCATTCTTTTTACCTACCTTCTTAACTAGCTGTTTATATAAGCAGCCACGATCTTATCTAACTGCAAGTCTTTGGTTGAAGCGACAAGATAGTCGGCTGCTTTCAACGCGGTGCGGTCGCCAATACCGACGGCAAATTGCCCGGCCGCTTTAATTGCAGCAACCCCAGCTGCGGCATCTTCAAAACTGATCACTTCACCCGCCTTTAAGTGCAAAAGTTGTTGCGCCTTTTGATAGATTTCCGGATCTGGCTTGCCCTTGTTAACTGTTGCCGCATCGACAATGCCAGCAAACTTACTGGCAATCTTCAATTTGTGCAATATTTTAGGCGCGTTTTTCGAAGCCGAAGCAATGCACATTTTTAAATTGGCCTCTTGTGCATCCGCGAGTAGTTGCGGAATGCCAGGTAAAATGTCTTTCGGCGTCATCGTATCTACTTGCTGTAAAAATTTCTCGTTCTTAGCTGCCGCAAACTGCTTCTTCTGCTGCTCAGTATATTGATTAGTTTGATGACCATATTGCAAGATTAAATCTAGGGAATCCATGCGAGAAATTCCTCGTAACGAGTTCAGTTGCTCGTTTGTCAGTCTAATTCCTAATTCTTTAGCTAAATCATTCCAAGCGGCTAAATGAAACTTCGCTGAATCTGTCAAAACGCCGTCTAAATCAAAAATCAAACCTTTAAGCATGCCACTTCACCTTCTTTCAATTCAACCTGTTGGTCTTTAACCATGACTGTGAGCTGCTTACCACTAATCAAATCAAGCTTAACTTCATCATGGCTAATGGCTACTTTAATTAAACGATTACGGTAGTTAAGTTTGAAACTATAATTTTGCCAGTTATCGGGAACGAACGGATTGAACTTTAGCTGCTCTTTGTCATAACGCATTCCCGCAAAACCTTGAACAATTGCAAGCCATGAACCGCTCATTGAAGTTATATGTAGTCCATCGGCAGTATCATTATTGTAGTTATCAAGGTCTAACCTGGCTGTTCGTTCATAAAGAGCAACCGATTGTTTCTTTTTACCTAATTCAGCCGCTAAAATTGAGTGAACACAAGGCGAAAGAGAACTCTCATGAACGGTGAGTGGTTCATAAAAATCAAAGTTGCGCTCCTTTTCTTCTTTAGTAAAGCGATCATCCAAATAGTAGATTCCCTGCAAGACATCTGCTTGCTTGATAAACGGTGAACGAAGGATTTTATCCCAAGACCAATGCTGGTTAATTGGACGTTCAGTTGCCGGAATTTCCTTTGCTGGCTGCAAATCTTTGTCTAAAAAGTCATCTTGCTGTAAAAAGATGCCGCGTTCATGATCTTCCGGCAAATACATATTAGCGATAATGTCCTGCCAGTTAGCTTTTTCCTGTTCACTAACGTGGACCCTCTTTTGGGCTGCGGGATCAGCTAGGGGCAGGCGCTCTAAGGTGTATTGCAAAACCCATTGCGCCATCAGGTTAGTGAACCAGTTATTGTTGACATTATTCTCATACTCATTCGGCCCGGTTACACCGTGCATGACATACTTTTGCCGCCATTTTGAATAGTGAACCCGGTCTGCCCAAAAACGTGCTGTTTCAACTAAAACATCCATTCCCTCGTTTTTAACATAAGACTCATCCCCGGTATAACTGGTATAACGCTTAATTGCAAATGCAATATCAGCGTTACGGTGAATTTCTTCAAAGGTAATTTCCCATTCATTGTGGCATTCAAGACCGTTAAAGGTCACCATTGGGAAAAGCGCACCCTTTAACCCAAGATCTTTAGCATTCTGATAGGCTCCTGCCAGCTGATCGTGCCGATATTGAAGTAGCGCCCTCGTCACGTTTGGCTTAGCCACGCATAAATACATCGGGAAAATAAAGGCTTCAGTATCCCAGTAAGTCGCACCACCATACTTTTCGCCGGTAAAACCCTTGGGACCAACATTGAGTCGTTTATCTTCGCCATAGTAAGTCATAAACAACTGTAAAATATTGAACCTAATTCCCTGCTGGGCCAAATCATTACCGGTGATTACCACGTCACTTTTTTCCCACCGTCTTTGCCAGATAGCGGTATGCTCAGCTAGATTTTCGGCAAAGCTCTTGGCCTGCAAGCGTGTCATCAATTCGGCGGCTTTTTGAGCTTGCATTTTTGGTTCAACATCGCGACTAGTAACAACAATCACGTCTTTTTCAAGGTTATAGCGATCACCAGAATTGAGGTCAACCGTTAACTTTTCACTGAGCCCAGCTTTAGTTGTTGTGACCATTCCTTTGACAAAATGATTGTTATGCCGCAATCCCTGCTTTAAAAGAACTGTAAATTGCGGAACTCCATATGGATTGGGGATTGTTTTAACCTGAATCGTGCGCTGATCGCTATCTTCACCGCAGCTTTGCCAGAAATGCTCATTGTAGTTGCTGTCTTCATTAGTAACTGTGCCATCCAGCGTTGCTGTAAAGGTAATTTTGGCTTTTCCCGTTAAGACCGTCGCCACAACGTTAATCAGTGCCGCTTCTTTTTGTTTAATATGTAAAAAACGTTGAAATTCAAACCTAACCGTGGTCGTTGTTCCCAAATAAGTAAAGCTCCGCGTCAAAAGGCCTTGATGCATATCCAATGAAAAAGAAAAATCTTTGATCTTGCTGGTTGCTAGATCCAGCTTTTCGCCGTTAATATTAATGCCGATGCCAATAAAACTGGGGGCATTGATGGACTTGCCAAAGTACTTGGGATAACCATTTTTCCACCAGCCCACTCGTGTCTTATCCGGAAACCAAACTCCAGCCAAGTAGGTTCCTTGCAAGCTATCGCCTGAATAACCCTCTTCAAAATTACCGCGCATCCCCATGTAATCATTACCAATTGACGTAATGCTTTCCTGCAGACGTTTATCTGCCGGATTAAACTCATGCGTAGTAACTTGCCAAGGATTAATCTCAAAAATCCGTTTCATCTGCTTATCTCCTCTTGTGCGGTTTTGTTTACGCTTTCATTATTCGCCAAAATGGAGCATCTTTGCAATCCAAAATCCTCTGTTAACGGTATCAAAATAATTATGAAAAAAGCAGCAAGCTTTCTTTGCCTGCTGCTTAGATATTATTCAACTTCAATTGCAATTCCCTTGGGCTTTAACAATCCATTGGCAAAGTTTTGCTGTAAGATTGCTTGCCCCTTAAGTGCGATATTTTTGGTAGTTGTGTTGAAATATGCCGTAATTTTGACGTCTTTTGTCCGAACAACTTTAATTAAACCGGTTGCAGTAACAGTTAAAGATATTTCACCTTGGCCCAAGGTATCTGCGTATTTTTTCCGAAAGGCAATTAATTGCTGTACCTGCTGCCAAACTGCACTATTTTTCTTACTCCAATCCATCGGCTTACGGCAATCTGGATCATTTCCACCAGTCATGCCCATTTCGGTGCCGTAATAAATACATGGACTACCAGTCTGCATAAACATAAAAGTTAACGCCTGCAAGGCCAATTCTTGATCACCCTGTGCCAGTGTTAAAATTCGGGCGGTATCGTGAGAATCTAGCATATTCATCATGGCTTGGTTAGTGCTATCGCGATATAGCATTAACTGATCAGTTAGCGCCGCAACCAATGCTTGCGCCGTTTTTGTTTTCTTAAAAAAGTGCTCCTCAATCTGCAAAGTATACGGATAATTCATTACAGCAGTGAACTCGTCGCCATTTAGCCATGGTCTAGCGCTGTGCCAGATTTCACCAACAATGTAAAAATCCGGCTTAATAGCGGTCAGAGCAGCATGAAATCTGCGCCAAAAATGATGATCAACTTCATTTGCCACGTCAAGCCGCCAAGCATCAATGTCGAAATATTTTACCCAGTAAGTGGCAATTTCTAAGAGAAAATCCTGCACTGCCGGGTTGGCGGTATTAAGTTTAGGCATGCTTGGTTCAAAGGCAAAAGTATCGTAATTGGGCATTGCTTTTTGACCAGTTTGATTTGGGTTAACCGGAAATTGATTAATGTGAAACCAGTCAGCAAATTTTGATTTTGCTCCGTTTTTAACTACATCTTGCCACTGCAATGATTGACTCCCTAGGTGATTAAAAACGGCATCAAGCATCACGCGCATCCCTCGCTTATGTGCCTGCTCAACTAGCTCGGCAAAAAGCTGTTTGTCACCAAAAGCAGGATCAATTTCTAAATAGTCAATTGTGTCGTATTTATGATTGGAACTTGCCTTAAAAATGGGGCAAAGATATAGTCCTGTAACGCCCAATTCTTGCAAATAATCTAAATGGTCGATGATTCCCTGCAAATCGCCGCCATAATAATCTTCTCTTCCGGGATGATCACTAGGCTGCCATTTTTTCGTTCCCTGCGGGTCGTTATTAGTATCCCCGTTAGCAAAACGTTCCGGGAAAATTTGGTACCAAACCGTCTGCTTTACCCATTGAGGTACCGTTGTCATGTCAATTGTGTGCAAATAGGGTAATTTAAAATAGCTGCTGTCAGCGTTCAGATTTTGCGAGTTAAAGCTGCTAATCCCGCGATCGCCGACGATAACATGGCTGTCGTCTTTACCAATCACTTCAAACGTATACTTAAGGCGCCGGTAAGGGGCCTTTAAAGTTATACCCCAGTGATCACTCACTTGTCCGTGACCCAGTAATTTTAAGTCCGCTTTTTTATCTGTCTTAGTATCCAGATAATTATCGGTATAATGAGCAACTACCTTGGCAACATCATTTTTTGCGCTATGAAACCGAATCCGAACGTGGTGCGGACTTATAACAAAGCAATCTTCACTTTCTGTTCGGTGCTTTAAGGCTGCTAATTGCATCTTTTATTCTCCTTTATTTACTTAAAACAACACCAGAATATGGCATCAGCACTAACTCGCCATCAGCCAAATAATATTTCCCTGCAGTTAATTCTTCATGGTGATAAGCACGCGGAATTCTTATTCTTGTTTTTTGACTACTTAATGAAACAGCAACAAGTGCACTACTATTGCCCAGATCACGCTGATAGACATAACTGTCTTGACCCGTTTCCCGTAAATAAAAGCGGCCAGCCTGAAACAATTTTCTTTTCTTCAGCGCAATCAATTGACGGTAAAAATTGAAGATACTGTCCGGGTCTGCTACTTCAGAACAAGCATCAACCTTAACCATTTTTTGACCATCAAGCCACGGCTTAGTGGATGAAAAGCCAGCATGCGGTTCATTAGTCCACGGCATTACTCCCCGAGCAGGCAATTTATGCGTTGCACTGACCATTTTTAATGCTTCTTGCTCACTTATTCCCATGCTCTTTGCTTGGGCAATAAATTGGGTAACCGTTTCGTCGGCAAACTCCTTGTCTGAAGTAAAAAGCAAATTTGGTAAACCCAGTTCTTCGCCATAATAAATAATCGGAATACCGCGCTGCAAATACATCAACATTGCTAGGCTTTGGATCTGAATTCTGGTATGCGCCAAACGAGTTGCCATTCTTGGCATATCATGGTTATTCCAGTAAAGAGTCGGTAACGAAATCTCTGCCAGGGTTTGCTGCCAGATAGCTTGCGTCTGCTTGAAGATTTGCCAGTCAAGCTCTTTTGGCTGATACTGCGCTGGTAAACGCGGATTAATTTTGCTCTCATCATCCGTGAAATAGCGAAAAGTAATCACACTATCTAGCAAACTATTTTTCTTACTTGTATAATCGGCTGCTAAGTTCACGTTTGCACTTGCTGCTTCGCCCAAGAGCAAGGCGTCAGGAAAGTCACGCTTTATTTGCTGACAAAATGGTTGCAGCCACTCTTGCACTTGGGGCAAGTTAGCAAAAAACGGTTCCGCAATAACTGGTTCAGCATCATTTGGTGCCGGAAAATTTTGACGCAAGTCAGCCTTGGCGATATGAATAAATGCATCTAGCCGAAGACCGTCAATTCCTTTAGCCAGCCAATATTCAGCAACTTGGATCATTTCCTGTCTGAGTGCCGGATTTGCCCAGTTTAAATCGGGCATGTGTTTATCAAACAAGTGAAAATATGACTGACCGCTATTTTTCGGGTCACTCTCCCAAACACTACCGCCAAAGAAGCTGCCCCAATTATTTGGCCGCTTGTTGTTACTGCCCGCGAAAAGATAATAATTGCGGTACTTGCTTTTTGGATTATTAATCGCCTTTTGAAACCAAGGATGTTGATCGGAAGTGTGATTAAGTACCAAATCGAGGATAATTTTAATTTTTTCTTGATGCAGCTGCTTAATTAACTGCTCAAAATCTGCCATTGTTCCCATTGCAGGATCAATCGCAAAGTAATCTGCCACATCATAGCCATTATCAACTTGGGGTGAAACAAAGATTGGATTGAGCCACACCGCGTTAATCCCCAGCTTTTTCAAATAAGGAATACGCTGTCTAATCCCATTCAGATCGCCAATCCCATCACCATTACTATCTTGAAAAGATTTGGGATAAATTTGATAAATTATTGCGTTATCATACCAATGCGTCATTTGCTTAATCCTCCAGCTGTAGTTTAGCGAAGAACTGCAGTTAGTTACAAGACAGTAGTGAATGTTACCGGTATCAAAAAATGGTTTTTGGGTGGACAATTAAATATCTGCGTATATTTTTTGGGCAAAGTATTGCATTTGAATGTTAAAAAGCTCACAATAACTTTGAAACTATTAAAAAATTATAAGAGGAGGAAATTTTGATGCAAATTAAAGCAGCTGTCGTTAAAAAAATGGGTAGCCAATTTGAAATTGAAGATGATATTGATTTACACGAAGTTGGACCAACCGATTTGCAAATCCATATGGTTGCTACCGGTATTTGTCACTCAGATGAAGCCTTGCGCAAGGGCGATTCCAGTGTTGGCTATCCCGTAATTTTAGGCCATGAAGGCGCTGGAATTGTTGAAAAGGTCGGCAATCAAGTTAAAAACTTCAAAGTTGGCGATCACGTAATTTTGTCGTTTTATGCGGACGGAATTTGTGATAATTGTCTCAAAGGCATTCCTACTCAATGTCGCCACTACAGTGACTATAACTTATCAGGCGTCCGGGCTGATGGTGAAGATCATTTTCAAAAAAATGGTAAACGAATTTGTGACATGTTTAACCAATCATCCTTTACCACTACTACCGTAGTTGATCAGCGCAATGCAGTTAAAGTTGATAACAGCGTTGACTTACGTAAAGCCGGTCCTCTTGGCTGTGGTTATGTTACAGGTTCTGGAACCGTCTTTAATACTTTGCAACCTAAACCTGGCGATACGATTGCCGTCTTTGGTACGGGCGCTGTTGGCCTTGCTGCCATGATGGCCGGCTCAATTAGTGGCTGCACTAAGGTAATTGCAGTTGATGTTGTTCCTGAACGGTTAGAATTAGCTAAAAAATTAGGGGCAACAGCAGCAATTAACAGCAAGACAGATGACCCAGTTGCTAAAATAAAAGAGCTTACTAATGGCTATGGTGTTGACTGGACCGTTGATACTACAGGGATTAGCGGTGTAATCAAGAATGCAGTTGATGCCTTAGCACAAGGCGGTACCTGCGCGGCAATTGCAGTGACTGCTCAAAATCTAACTGTTTCTACCTGGAATGATCTATGTGTCGATGATAAAAAAGTTGTCGGCGTCAACATGGGGGACGCAATTCCACAAGTTGACATTCCGCGGCTGCTTGAATTTTATCAATTAGGTAAATTCCCATTTGACGAAACCGAAAAGTTCTACAAGTTTGAAGACATTAATCAAGCAAACGCCGATTCAATTTCTGGTAAGACGATTAAGCCTGTATTAATTATCGATCCAGATTACCAACCAGAATAGCTAATCTGTCATATGACAATACTAAAAAACGTTGAGAAAAAACTCTCAACGTTTTTTGGTTTAGTCTGAAAAATCGCTTTTTCCTCAAATCGAAATTCATGCATAAACCAAACAAGGTGCGGATCAGATCGATTTTTCAAACTATAAATTCAAACTAAATATTATCGTACGTAATCCCAATAAGAGCAAGAAAACTAGTACATTCTGTTTAACTACTGACAAGCGATATGTCATAACAAACACTAATACTAACCAGACTATTATCATTACCAACAATATTAATAGTGAACTAATAAGATTACTTATATCAAAAGCAGTTAAGTGGACTATGACAAATAAAAGTAAATACGAGTATTCTTTAGGAGCTAAGCCCCTTATTAAAGCCTGTAGCTTGGGTTTACGCACAAGAATAAAAGATTCGATTGAATTTCTTTCCATTCGGGGCAGGATAATCGTGACATAATCAAAAACAAAATTATTAGCGCTTATTAATGCCAGTTTCATTGGACTTCTAATCCAACCAAAACTTGCCTGCACCAATTGAGGTAACTTTAAATATACCGTATTCCAATTTTGTCTAGCCAGCAAAACGATTAACGCGGAAATAACGGCATAAATAGTGAAAGAATATTTTTTATTCATTAAGCAAAATTCCATTTTGTAGTGTTAAGTCCTGATCATAGTTAATCTCGTCAATTTGATCATGACTAGCAATGATTACTGTTTTATTTTCCTGTTTCAGTCGATTTAGGAGGGTCAAAAATTGCCCAATACTTTCTTGGTCAATACCGCGTGTGGGCTCATCAAGTAATATTATGTTTTGCTCCTCCATTACTGCTTGAATAATACCTACCTTTTGACGCATACCTACCGAATATTTCGCGATAGCCTGGGAATCATCTGGATCAAGCTCAAATTGTTGTAATAAACTTCTTACCCGCTTTTCATTAAAACGATGATTGAGGTTAGCTAGAAAATGCAAGTTTGTCATGGCAGATTCATATTCCAAAAAACTAGGATTTTCAATTAGTGCCCCTATGACATCACCATGATCTAGCTCTACTTTTCCACTATCCGCTTCTAACAAGCCAGTAACAATTTTAAAAATCGTCGATTTACCTGAACCATTAATTCCCGAGATATGAATTAGTTGGCCCGGTTTAGCAATCATAGATACGTTTTTTAAAACCGATTTACGACCAAATGATTTTTTAATTCCTGTAATTTTTAACATTTTGATCCTTCCTTAAAAGCCGCCTTGTATATGGTGTATAATGCGATAAACCTCATCATACATAGGACTATAATTTATTAAAAGTTTCTTCTCAATATAGTAGTGATATACCAAATCTAGGATAATCACTAAAATCAAGAATAAATATGGATAGCGTGAATTATAAGCTCCCACCAATAGCCAGAACAAAAATAATAGGACAGCTATATGCAAAACTATCAGTGCTGTACCCAATAACGGATTGCCATACTTAAATAATGGATGATCTGAAAAGAAATACGGTACAAACAAGGCTACTAAAAATAGTGTGCAATATATTGTACCTAATCCCAGCAGCTTTAATATCATTAAATTTGTCTTTTGTCTGACGCCGACGAGTAATCTAATCCGGTGAAAGGTTAACACATGGTTATAAAATAAAATTAAAATTACTGGTTGTAGATATAACGAAACAAAACTTAAATTAAGGTATTCGTTTGGAAGTTCCATCGTCTTAGCGGGATTTCTTAATAAAAGATTTATCGCGCCAGCTAAGCCAATTAACATGATTACAAGGCCAATTAGCATTAATCGACTATTTACTCGTTTTAATTGTTTCATCGGTTAGCCTAACTTTCTTTTTCTTTTATACCAAGTAGTAACTAACGTAATTGTCACTAATAAATACAAAATCACAGTAACGAAGAAAATTAAGTAGCTATTTAAGATAGGTATCCGGCTACCCAAGGCAAACTGGCCAGGAGCCAGTATTGTAAAAGGAAAGGAAATATTGGCAATTGTATACCAAACAGGGTTTTGGAGATTACCCAATAATGCAAACAAGATCAAAGCAATTGCTATAATAGGCCCCATTATATAAAAAAGTGCATTCTTTTTTACAAAAAGCCCAACGCTAAAAATTAGTACTGCGAAAATACCCCAGCCGATAGCAGCAAAAATAATATAGAAAATGACATCAATTAGTTCATTAGAAGAAAAATATCCAGGTCGCGCATCCCGATAAATCTGTGCAGGCTGCATTTGAAAGACTAATGGATAATAGAACCAATTAATTAATCCTAAACGGTAAATATTAGTAAAGACTGAAATTAATGTTGCGACTAAAAAACTATTGGTAAGCCCCTTTTTCAAAAAAGCAGAATAATCAATTCGTTGCTGCACATCAGCGAACATACCATTATTTTTCAAATAAATGTAAAGGCCTGCTCCTAGAGTTGGCAACAATGCCATCATAACTATTTCGACAATAACATTTTCATCCCAACCATTGGGTTGCAGCGAAAAGAAAAGCTGTACTGAAGCATCAGATACTTTACCATTTTTAGGAAGGACGCCTAAATTATCATTGATACCTGCGAATACTTGCCAAGTAATTAAAAGCAAATAAAGCAAGATACTTATAATAATTATTCTTTTTGTTTTCTTTAGCATTATCAATCACCTTTACATTTTGTGTATTTAATTCCTATATTTTTTAACATTTTGATCCTTCCTTAAAAGCCACCGTATATATGGTGTATAGCACGATAAAGCTCATCATACATTGGACTATAATTTATTAAAAGTTTCTTCTCAATATAGTAATGATATACCAAATCTAGGATAATCACTAGAGCCAAGAATAAATATGGGTAGCGTGAATTATAAGCCCCCACCAATAGCCAAAACAAAAATAATAGGACAGCTATATGGAGTACTATCAGTGCTATACCCAATAACGGATTGCCATACTTAAATAATGGATGATCTGAAAAGAAATACGGTACAAACAAGGCTACTAAAAATAGTATGCAATAAACGGTAGCCAAACTTAACAAGCGAATAATCATAAGATTAGTCTTTTGCCGCACACCAACAAGTAAATTAATTCGGTGAAAAGTGAGCACTTGACTATAGAACAGCGCCAAAATAGCTGGTTGCAAATATAAAGAAATTAAGTGTGCGTTAAGAAAAGCATTAGGCAACTCCATAGTATTGGGATCATTTCTTAGTAACAGTTCAAAACTTCCTGCTAGTCCGAGTAGAATCATTATGAGCCCAATTAATATGATACGACGGTGTATTCGTTTATATTGCAAAGTCAACCCTGCTTTCTTTTATACCATATTTTGATTAAGCTCGCAGCAATTACTAAATAGATAATGGCCGCAATGAAAAAAGCTACAAGAGAATTTATTGGTGGTAGTTGCCCAGCAAAAGTATATTGTCCCGGCGCAGTTAAGGTATAAAAAAACCAGGAAAATGCGAAGGTGCGCCAGATTAGGCTATTCATATTTCCTAAAACGGCTAATAGTACCAAAGCTAGTCCCAAAACTGGTCCAAGAATCAGATAAAGCGCATTCTTACGAACAAAAAGTCCCACACTAAAAACTAGCACTGCAAAGACTCCCCAACCAATAGCCGCTAAAATAATGTATAAAATTAAATCAAATAATTCATTAGGCGAAAAATACCCTGGTCTATATCCCTGAGCTAATTTTCTAGGGATAGTTTTAAAGACGAAAGGATAGTAAAACCAATTAATTAATCCTATTTGATACAGATTAGTTATTAGAGAAACGCTCATAGCGCCGAAAAAAGTGGTAACAACACCTTTTTTCAAAAAGGATTTATAACCAATTCTTTGTTGAACAGCACTAAACATATTATTGTTTTTTAAGTAAATGAAAAGACCCGAGCCTAAAACTGGAGCTAATGCCATCATAATAACAGCTGCAATAATATTTTCATCAGCTCCTTTAGGCTGTAATGAAAAAAAGAGGTTTATAGAAACATCAGATACTCTGCTACCTGATGGAAGAATTCCTTGGTAGTCTTCAATACCAGCAAAAGCTCCCCAAGTAATCAGTGATAAATAAAATATCATAATAACAGCAGAAAAGATTTTGGTTCGTTTTAACATTATTATACCTTTTACTATATATGGTTTTAATTTAGTATTCATTAAAGCAATATATTCCAATAAAATTAAAAAAGGGGGGGATAACCCCCTTTCTAGATTCAGTTATCTCTAAGATAATATTACGTAATTACTTTGTATCAGCACTAAAGTGGAGTTTAGGTGCAGCTTCACCATTAAATGGAGCATAATTATCATTTGTTTTTTAAAATCGGACTTAGTATCTATGCTCCAAGTGCAACCGCCATATACTTTCACATTGTCAATGTTAGTAGTTGCTTCTGTATCATTATCTATTCCTGTAGCAGCGGTTACTACCCCAAAAATATTTTTAATCCATGCCACTTGATAATCTTAGTTTACAACAGGAAAAATTGATTTTTTCCTACTTTTCCCAAATTTGAGAATCAAATTCTATATTTTTATAGAGTTTTGTTAATATCATTATATTGTTTTCTAAATGATATTTGAGGTCTTTCATTTCCAGATAATCTAACACATTGTAAAGGGCTTTTAATTCTGCTGTCTCATCTTCCTCAATAAATTTGATTGCAGAATCTAAAAAACTAATTTCAATTTTTTCTAGTGAGTCATAATCAGAAAAAATCAGTGATTTTACCTCAAATAAGATTTTTTTGGCATAGATAATATTTTTTCTTATTAATGCATTTGTCGTTTCAAGCAGTGCTTGTAATACTATATGGCGAAAACTGCTCTGTTCAAGATTTTCTTGTTTTGCATAGTCAAGTAAATCATAAGCAAACATATAAGCTTCTTTTCCCTTTAAAAGCATTACGATATTTTTAAAGAAGAAAATATTTTTATAGTTCCAATAATCATTTTCAGCAATGATATTAGAAAAATACAATCTGAGTCTTACTTGTACACGCTTTGGACAAATGCTTTTATTTGTGTGTTTTTTATAGAGGTCACATGCAACTGCCGCCTCAAAGAAAGCTTTTTCATTTAACGGATCTAATTTACAAGATTTCAAAGCATCAAGCGCATATTTCTCCAAAAGGGAAGTTTGACCACGAACAAAAGCACTCTGAATCGCTTTAATATTTACTCCTAAATAAGAAGCCTTACTATTTTCTATAAATTCAACCGGATATATGTTATTTTGATCAAGTAGTTTTAGAACATTTCCCCAAGATAGATTATCGTAGCCTAATTCCCAGCGGGCTAGGCTTGATTTTGAAATTACTCCAGTAGAAGCTTTAACCAAGCTTAAGCGTTTAAGCTTTCTGATGCGTCTGAACTTCTTTCCATAAGTTTCATCTCTCATCAATATACCTCACTGTTAGTTCATATTTAACGAATTGCTTTATAAGATATATATTAGCGTATATACAAACGCATTGCCACCATTTATAATAATTCTGTAATTTTTCAATAATTTTATACTAAATAAAAAAGGACTATTTCTTAAAGAATAGTCCTTGACCAAAATTTAGAAAACTACTCGAACTTGGTTATTCAGAGCAATAAATATAATTATTAGTACTTTTAGTTAGCATTAGTCAGTTCAGGCATCAATTGATCTACCGTAGCCAATAATAGTGGCTCGCCTAATTTAACAAAGTCTTTTTCTTTCTTTTCAGAAACAATATCATCAAAATCTTTTTCATTAGTAACAATAACCGAGGCGACAGTATCATAACCTGCTTCTTGAATTTCCCTAATATTAAACGTTTCAAGCAGGTCTCCCTTTCTGACTCTTTGACCTTCTTTGACCCTCAATTTAAAATATTTTCCTTTAAGATTTACTGTATCCAAGCCAAGATGAATTAGTAGTTCGACACCATTTTCAGATTTTAATCCAATTGCATGTTTTGTAGGGAAAACTGAAATGACGTTACCATTAAACGGAGCACGTACTTCATTATTTGTTGGCTTTATGGCAATCCCTTTGCCAATCGTACCCTTTGAAAAAACAGGATCATTAACATTTTTAAGCTCAATTACAGTTCCTTGTAGAGGAGAAGCAATTGCCTGATCCTTCACGCTAATGTCTGAAACATGATTTTTATTGTTTTTAGCATCAACTTTATCACCCCATAAAAAAGTAATGATAAATGCTATTACAAAAGCAACTGCTAAAGACAAGCAAAACCCAATAAAGCTGAAATTTATTCCTGCTTTTGGATCAATGAACATTGGTATACCAAAAATTCCTCCTGATGCAAATCCACCAAACATCTTTGCACTTGAAAATGCAGCTACGGCTCCGCCAAAGGCAGACCCAATTGAACCAAAGATAAAGGACTTTTTATGTGGAAGAGTTACACCATAAATAATTGGTTCGGTAATACCTAAAAAGCCCGAAATAACTGCTGACCATCCTACTTCTTTAAATTTCAAATCTTTTGCTTTGAGTACCATTGCTAGAGCTGCTCCTGTTTGACCAAAAACTGTGCAGTATAGCATGGCATTGATAGGATCAAATCCTTTAGTTGCGATATTGTTTAAAAAGATTGGAATAAATGCCCAGTGTAGTCCAAGAAGTACTACAGCCTGCCAGATACCCGCTAAGACAAACCCAGCTAAGATATTCGCACGTGCATAAACCCAAAGAACAATATTTGCTAAGCCTTGACTAAGCCAAGAAGTAGCAGGACCGACCACTATATAAGTTAGCGGAACTGCAACAGCAACAGTGATAAGCGGCGTAAAAATAAGTTTTAAGGATGCGGGTAATTTTTTATTTAACAACTTATACAGTATAGATGCCAACCAAACCGCCACAATAGCTGGAATCAATGTTTGCGTATAACTCATTAATACTACAGGAATACCAAGAAAATTAATGCTTTGCTTAGCCTGATACGCTTGTACTAAAGTTGGATAGCAAAGAGCTGCACCAATAATTGCACCAACATATTCATTAATTTTAAATGCCCTAGCTGTAGAAAAACCTACCATGATGGGTAAAAAATAGAATAAAGCATCTCCTGCAGCATTTAAAATCATGTATGTTCCGCTTTTAGCACTGAGAACATTTACCACAGTTAATAAAACCAAAAAGCCTTTTAAAACGCCCGCTGCTGCCAGTGCTCCCAAAAATGGCGTAAATATTTTAGTCAGTAACTTGATAAAGCGATTAATTAGATTCTTATCCTTAGGTTCGTTTTCACCGTCTTGACTAGGTTTACTCAAATTTAATAATTGCATTGCTTCTTTATAAATATCCGAAACATTATTACCAATAATTATTTGATACTGTCCTCCAGCATGAGCAATGCCCATAACCCCGTTTAAATTCTTAATAGCATCATCGTTAGCTTTCTGTTCATCTTTTAACTTGAAACGCAAGCGGGTAACACAGTGAATTAAACTAACAACATTATCTTTATCTCCTACTAGCTTTATAATTTGTTCAGCTAGTTTTCGATCTTTTTCTGTCGACTTGGACATTTGAATTTCCCCTTTCCTAGTATTTATACAAGTTTTGTTATCATTGAGTACCTTCATTAAGAAAGAATAATATTGCTCAACATCACTACCTAATAAAACTTGCAACTGTCCATCACAAAATTTGAACTCATAAACTTCATTAATCTTACCTAGTTTTGTATAATCTACTTTTTGTTCATCTTTCAAATAAAACCTAATTCTTGCAACACAATGAAAAGCTTCATCGATGTTGTCTTTTCCTCCAATTGCAATCAGAAGCTCGTTAATCGCTTTAGCATAATCATTCATAATTTTCACCTATTGCACAGCATTGACTCGATGAATATGAATCGTTAAAAACAGAATTTCGTCATCAGAAACACCATAATTAAACTTTTTCATCACAATTCCCGCAATTCTCTGTGCAATAAGGTATTCTGCATGATAATCACGAATAATTAGGTCATAAAGTGTTTTATCAGGAGGAAATTCCTGGTGTTGTCTTTTTTTTATTCTTTGTACAAAAAACTTTAAATGTGTTACTAATCGGTAATAGGAAACGGAATTTAAATTAAACTCTTTCTTAAGCATTGCACTAATTACTTTCAGAAATTGGTTAATTAAAGTTATCGTCTCTTCTGTATTTTCTAAAATGTCTCCTTCTTCTGCTGTTATTAGGTGCATTGCAATATTGGTAGCTTCATCATCAGGAAATGTTAAACCTGTTTCTTGCGCTAAATAACTTAAAGTATGTTTACCCAATTGAAACTCATCCGGATAAGTTTGCATTGTTTCAACCGTCAATTTATTTTGAATTAGCATTCCCTTTTTTAGCCGTTCAACTGCAAACTGCAGATGATCTGGCAGAGAAACATAGATATCATCGCTTAATTTTTTTCCTGAACTAATAACTGCCTCAGAAATAATTCGATCAGATAGCTCAATATATTTGGGATCAACTTGTGCTAGTGTCTCACTTATTGAATTTGCTGCATCCTCATTTTTGGGATAAAAAGATTTTTCAATTTTGTTTTCAAGAATAGCTTGGCCAGCCTTTTGATGAAAAGCGATTCCACTCCCAAGAGCAACTAACGTCTGATTTTGTTCATCCGTTGCAACAACTGCGTTATTATTTAACACTCTCTTGATAACAATCATGAAAATTACTCCCCTAACAAAAAAGCAAGACCAATAAACTTAATTTAAAGTAAGTTTATTTAGGTCTTGCCAACTAAATGTAACAATCCGATTTCTTATTTCAAGCTTAGTATAGCATAACAGAAAGCGATTACAACAATTTATAAAAAATAAATATTAGTTTAGCTCTTATTTAAGCAAAATAACCACGCTTTATTTTTTTACAACTACCACTTCATCCTCAACCACGGGCAATAGCTGCAAAACGTTATTCAATACTTTTCCCGTTAAAAAATACCGTTTTTGCAAATCAATAACCTGACAGGTACTTACTGTAAGACCAAAACTTGTAAAGTCTAACTTTGTAGGACTAGGTAAATATATTAATAAATATTGATCATTCTGAGCAGCTCTAATAGTTGGATTATTCTTAACTGGTACTGCAATTGGCGATAGTCCCGACTCTGCCAATTGCATGACAATTGTCTTTAAAAAGCCCATATCTTTTGCGCCACTAAATTTTAGACAATCTCGCCAATCATATGGTGTTAATTGAACGTTAAAATTACTTTCTAATTTTTGCTCTGGCTTTGCAGTATCATTCCAAGGCCAAATACCGAAGGCACCATAACCTATTCCGGCATCTGCACCCGATAAGATTGCTCTCCATGCAGCACACCTAACATCACGGGCACAATATCTTTCTGGCTCAGGGGCTTTCATTTTCGTTAAGCCCTCATAGCATAGTTCAGCATCAATTATCGGTCCCTCATATCTTTCTTTATTTCGTAAGATTAATGGAATTTCATATGCGGAAGTCTGACCATAATAACCGTGCCCTGACTGATAGCAATAAAAGTCTATTTGATCAACAAATTCCTTTGGTAAATCATGGCTTTCGCCATTAATATGAAATGTAAATAATCCTGCTGGATCAGCCTTTTTAGCTGCGTTTAATACTTCACGATAATATTTCACAGCTGCATTCGGCTTTTGCTTGCCGTTGTCAGTAAAACCAACATCCCCACTTATACACCAAATCGGGTTAAATCTCTTAAATCTATTTACTACATAAGTTACATAGGATTCTATTAAATCAAATGGTATAGTATTATTTTTAATATACTTACTCATCCATGTATCCGGTACATAATTACCCCATAAAAGGACTAAGACTGGAATCATCCCACGATAACTCATTTCTTCTAGCATCTTTTCTGCGTTTGCAAAATATGACTCATTAACTTTACGAAAATCATATTGATACATTCCATTAGCGGAGTTTCTTACAGCAAAGGGCTCACGTATGGGTTGACTCGAATCCCATTGTCGAAGGACATTTATTTGAATTACATTAACGCCCTCTGCTTGACGTGCATCTAGATAATATCGCCAGTCTGATAGTTGAATACTAGTGAATGCGCTCCAGCAAGTATCCGCCAAATAAAAAAATCTTTTATTATCTTTGAATAAGTATTTACCTTTAATTTTCAGCATCTTAGTTCCCCCATCAATAAAAAAAGCAAGACACATAACAAAGTTATTTACTTTATTATGGTCTTGCCAACTAAATGTCACAATCCAATAATTAAGAAAAGTTACACCTAATTTAATAAATATTAGTTTTTTAAGTTAACAATATTTGGTTTTACTTGTTATAAACCTGCTTTTTGAAACTAGTGACATTCTTTTTCGTCACAATCTTAACAGCTACTTTGTCATTTTTAGGAACCTTTTTGCCTTGGTAAAAGTCGTAAACCATTTGAACTGATTCCTGTCCGATTTTATTCCACTGTTGGCCAACAGTTGCTGTTACTTGCCCTTTTTGAATTAAGTTTAAACATGCAAGTGCACCATCAAAACCTATAATTGTAATTTTTTTATTAGCAGATTTTACGGCACGAGCGGCACCAACTGCTTCTTCATCGTTTTGCGCAAAAATTCCTTTAATATCACCATGGGCCTGTAAAATGTTTTCAGTAACCGTTAAAGCTTTGGCTCTATCAAATTGAGCAGTTTGTTTAGTAACTATATTTAATTTTTGATCACCAATACTATCAAATCCTTTACCCCGCTCACGTGTAGCAGATGCTCCTGGAATTCCTTGAATTTCAGCAATTTTTGCCTTTTTACCTAATTGTTCTATCAACCAGTTGGCAGCCATTTTCCCACCAGCTACGTTATCAGAAGCTACAGTTGAAACTACTTTCCCAGAATCAGCACTGCGGTCAACGCAAACAACTGGAATATTAGCTTCGTTTGCTTTCTTGACTACCGCTGAAATTGCAGACGAATCACATGGATTTATAATTAGTGCATCAACTTTTTGCGTGATGAGATCTTCAACATCATTGTTTTGTTTTGAAGTGTCATTATTTGCGTCATCTACGATAACTTTTGACCCCTGCTTTTTAGCACTGTCACTTATAACATTTTTCAGGTTAACAAAAGCAGGATTAGTTAACGTTGAAACAGATACTCCTATTTTTAAATCCTTTGGTGCCTTTTTTTCTACCTTAGATGAGGAATCTGATCCATTGCTTAATCCAGTAGAACCACAACCACCTAAAATACTGCCGGCCATTACTGCGATAGAAGCAATCGCTACCACTTTCATTAAACGCTTAGAAGTCTTTTTAAAATTCATTTTATTTCTCCTTAAATTCTAAACTTTCAAACAATTTATTCACGGTTCTTCTGAGTTTGCGAATCTATCATAACCGCAATTAAAATTACAACTCCTTTGACAATTTGTTGATAAAAACTATTAATTCCTAATAAGTTCATCCCGTTACTTAGAGAGGCAATCAGCAATGCACCAACCAAAGTACCTGCCATTCGGCCTTTACCACCCATTAAGCTGGCTCCACCAATAACTGTAGAAGCAATCGCATCCATTTCGTATGACATACCAGCATCAGGCTGTGCTGAGCCAAGCCTAGAAGTTAAGATAAAACCAGCAAGAGCAGCAAATAATCCAGAAAGGGTATAAATAATAATTAGCATTTTTTTAGTCTTTACACCGGCAATAAAGGCAGCTTTTTCATTTCCACCTAACGCAAAGGTTTTTCGACCAAAAGCTGTTTTATGAAGCAAAATAAAGCAGATGATGAATGCAATTAAAGTGATAATAACAGGAAATGGAATTCCGAAAAGATATCCCTGACCAATAAACTGAAAAAAGAAACTCGTATTCATTTTTCCACCTGTAATTGGGTTACCGCCTGTAAACACATAAGTTGCTCCCCGCCATATGGTCATTGTTGCTAATGTGGCAATAAAAGGTGTAACTTTTCCCCATGTAATGAACACGCCATTTAACGCACCTAGTAATGCACCGATTCCAAGCCCGATTAGACCTGCTAGCCAGGCTGGAGTACCTCCAACGACCAAGCTAGCCATAATTGCTCCTGTAAAAGCCAATATTGATCCCACCGACAAATCAATACCAGAAGTTAGAATGACAAAAGTCATCCCAAATGCAATTAAAGCATTGACTGATGCTTGACGCAGAAGGTTTAAGAGATTGTTAGGTGCGATAAATTGCGGATTTAATGCTGTAATAATAATTACTAATATAATTAAGGCCACTAAAGCCATATACTTAGTAAAATCAAACTTTTTTCTAGCCTTTATTGTTTTGGATTTTTCCATTCTACTTTCCTCCCGTTGCCAGTTTCATTACCTGCTCTTGCGTTGCATTCTTAGCATCTACTATTCCCATTTGTTTTCCTTCATAGAGAACTTCAATCCGATCACTCATACTCAAAACCTCGGGCAAATCACTTGAGACCATAATTATTGCCACTCCTCGATCAGTCAATTGGTTCATTAGTTCATAGATTTCCTTCTTAGCACCAACATCAACTCCACGAGTAGGTTCATCAAGAATCAGAATTTTTGATCCACTTCCTACCCATTTAGCCATTACAACTTTTTGCTGATTTCCTCCCGACAAGCTACCAGCAGGAACTTGGGCATTTTCCGCCTTTACAGTAAGGCGTTTAATAAGTAAATTAACGAACTTATCTTCTGCCTTTTTATCAATAATTCCGTATTTACGGAAACCATCAATACTTGGTAGAGCTACATTGTCTTCAATAGATTGTTCGGTAACCAAGCCTTCATTTTTTCTATCTTCTGTCAAAAAGCCTATCCCATGCTTAATAGAATCATATGGACTAGTAAGTTTTGTTTCTTTTCCGGCTAAATAAATTTTTCCTGAATCTAATTTATCAATTCCAAATAAGGCTCTCATTGTCTCTGTTCTCCCAGCTCCCATCAAACCGGAAAAACCAAGGATTTCTCCCTCATGAACTTCAAAACTAATATTTTGAAACTTTTTACCTGATAAATGTTCTGCTTTAAGAGCTACTGCACCTAATTTAGGATTTCTCTTCGGATAATAATCACCGATATTACGGCCGACCATATCATGAACTATTTGATCATCTTTAACGTCTCTTGTGGAATAAGTATTAACAGAAATCCCATCACGCATAACCGTAACACGATCACAAATTTCCCATAATTCTTCCATTCTGTGCGAAATATAAATAAAGCCAACATTCTTAGACTTTAATTCACGAATTGTTTTGAACAAAATATCTGTTTCATTTTCGGTTAGAGCAGCTGTAGGCTCGTCCATAATTATTATTTTTGCATTAGTCATTAAGGATTTAGCAATTTCAACCATTTGCTGTTGTCCAACAGTTAAGTTGCCAATTTTACTATCAACATTGATGTCTGAACCCAATTGGCTTAAATATTTTTTTGCTTCCGCTCGCATTATTTTTTGATTCATTAAGCCAAACTTAGTTTTTATTTCCTTATTTAAAAACATATTGTCAACAACGCTCATTTCAGGAATATTATTCATTTCTTGGTGAATAAAACTAATTCCATGGTGTTCAGCATCTAAAGCACTGGTGTAAGTTGTCACTTTGCCATCGATTTTAATTGAGCCGTTGTCCTTTTTCAGTAAGCCAGTTAATATATTCATTAATGTCGACTTGCCAGCGCCATTTTCACCCATTAGTGCATGAACTTCGCCAGAATTAACGGTAAAATTCACACCCTGTAGAACTTTATTTCCCCCAAAAGCTTTTTCAATGCCTTTCATTTCAATTTTCATATAAGGGTCTCCTTTAAAAAATCACGCCACTTTCAAGAATTACATTAGAATATGGCGTTTCTTCACCTGTTCTAATAAAGGCCTTAGCTCTAGTTAAGTTTTTCTTTAACTGACTATGAGGTATAAACTCTATCTCAACATTGGGTAAAATCTTTATTATATTTTTCAATTGTTCAGGATTTTGACTTTTTATTTCTTCTGCAACATAAATTTTTTGTACAGATAATTCTTTTAATATTTCTTCTAACACAACAGAAAAGGAGGGTAAACCAGCCTTAACCGCTAAATCAATTTTTTCTGTTTCTGGTGGGACGGGAGTTCCGGCATCACCAATTCCTAGCCAATCCATATGACCCATATTCGCTACTACACGGGAGATATCAGAATTTAAAATACCTGTTTTCTTCATTTTAAAGTTCCTTTCCGTAAGCTTTTTCTACCATTTCTCTAGTTGGAATAGATGGTTGTGCTCCCATAACTTCAATAGTTATTGATGATGCCTTTTGTCCATAATCAATTGCTTCAAAAATATTGGAAAAATCTGGCTTTAATATTGATGCCATTGCTCCAACAAAAGTATCACCAGCTCCCGTGGTATCAACAACATTTACTTTGTGGGCAGGAACTAGTTGACTTATCGACCCAATTGAACAATGAACTCCGCGTGACCCCAAAGTTATCAGGGTTACTTTTACACCTTTTTCTTTGAAATACATATCGGTTTCATGCATCGCATTTTGATTATCAACTTTTATTCCCGTAATGATTGCACTTTCTGTCTCATTTGGAGTAATAATATCGGTTACACTTAACAATTCATCACTAATTTTCAAAGCAGGAGCTGGATTTAAAATCGTAGTAACACCGTGCTTTTTTGCGATTTTGAATGCATCGAGAGTTGCTTCAACTGGTGATTCAAATTGCGCAATAATGTAATCAGACTTTGCAATCGTTTTTTCAGCTTTGATAATTTGCTCATGGCTTATTGAGTTATTTGCACCTGCATAAACTAAGATACTGTTTTGTCCTTTTTCATCTAGCAGTATTGTTGCTGCACCAGTTTTTTCATTATTTTTTATTTCTACATTAGTTAAATCTATCTTTTCTTTTTTTAGTAGGTTTAGCATATATTTACCTGCACTATCATTACCGACAGCACCAATAAAATGAACATTTGCTCCACTACGTCGTGCCGCAACAGCCTGATTGGCCCCTTTTCCTCCGCCAGCATATGTTTTCTCTTTAATTTGGAGTGTCTCACCAGGCAATGGAATTCGAACAAGATGATAGCTAGTATCTAGATTGATGCTACCTAAAACTGAAATATTAATACTCATTTTCTCCCCCCTCGTTCATAACAAGTATTAAACATTGCACAAGTTAAGTAATAAGTTTACTTAGCTATGTTCAACTTGTATTATCCCAGTTAATGCAATCGCTTTCAATAATAGCTTAAAATATTTTTTTAGTTTAGCCTTAGTTAAGTACAAAAAGAGCAAGAAGTCTGATTTCTTCTTGCCCTTTTTAAATATTTGAATATTTATTTTTATTTCTTATTTAAGATGGTTTCATGATTACCATACCAATAGGCTTTTACCTTATCTGCAATTGGATCAAAATAATCTGGTTTTACATTGATGTATTTACATGCTTCAGTAAGAATTGGTACAACGTCTGCTCGTACCCCTGCCATATGATGAATATATGGACCATAAACATATTTAGCTTCAAATCTATTCAAGTCTGCAAATTGGAACCAAGCATATGTGCCTTGTTCATATGGCCCCTCACAAGTTTCCGCATTACCCATTAATAATGAATATTTACCATGATCTCCATCAAATCTAACAAGTGTATATGTTCCGTCCTTAACTTCAAAAGCAGCTGACCCAGGATAATTAAAGACAAAATGAGATGGAGGCAGTACGGGACGATTCTTAGCAGTCTGAAAAGCAAATGTACCCAGATGCTGAAGTAACTCACCATTTTCATTATCTGGGTGACGGCAATTAACATCCGCAAATAATGCTTTTTCCTCACCTAAAGAAGCTGCTTCGGCAAGTACTTCTGAAATTGCGCCATTAATATCAGTTTCGCAAGTTACCGGCATTCCTTCTGTTTGTAATAATGCTTCCGATGCATATGGTAAAATACCAATTTCGCGCTGTAATTCAGTCCAGCACTGAATAGTGCCACTATTACAACCATATTCAATCATCTTATCTTGCATTGCCAGTTTCAAAGCCGCAATTTTAGTAAAGTCTTCTTCACTAACTTTGACTTCCGCCCACTTTAAATAAGTTTTTTTGGTCTCTGAAATTCGGGGATCATTCTTATCAATTAGATTATTCATCCGAGTTGTCAGTTCACCTAATGGGATGGGAGACAATTGGATCCCAAACTTTTCTAATAATTCACCTTCATTAACAATCACTGACCAGAAATCAAACGGTCGCGGGCCAATTTGAAGGATACGCGTATTCCTGAATGTTTTCACAACATTACATACTTTAATAAAATCAATTATGCCACGACTAAAAGCTGGGTCCTCAATATTACTATTTTTCAAATAGGTAAATGGCACATTAAAATGTCGTAATACTTTGCCAATTGCAAATAAACCGCATTGGGTATCGCGTTTTCTTGAACCGTCTGGAGCAGGCGCTTCATCCTTAGGGCCCCATAATAAAACAGGAACGTTAAGTTTAGCAGCTAGTCTTGCTACCTCATATTCAGTTCCAAAGTTTTCATTAGCTATGAAAAGACCATCAATTTCTGCTTTTTGAAATTTCTTAGTAATTTTTTTAAGACCATCATCATCATAAAGTAAACCATCATCGTTAATATCTTTGATATCAACATAGTTCACACCCAAGTCAGTCAATTTTTGTCTTGTTTTATCTGCGAATTCAATTGCAGCGGTTGCCGAAAAAATATTTCTTCTTGTTGGCGCAAAACCTATTTTTATTTTTTTTAAATCCTTTTTCTCAACCATTAACATAATCTCCTAGTTCAACTCATAATTTTTGCATTCGCTTACAAACAGAATATAGACTAAACTAGAAGACTAATCAATCAATTTTTATATTAATTAGGCTAAACTAAATTAATAAATTAGAGAGATTCCCTTTTTACTAACTTTGTTGAAATAAAGCATTTTTGCGGCAACCATTTTTTATCAGCAACCTTATTTTGTATCTGATTAATTGCCTGAGTAACAATCTGTACAATCGGAACATGCATTGTTGTCAGTTCGGGTGTTACCATAGTATCTTCAAAAATATCGTCAAATCCCATAATCGCAACTTCTTCAGGAATTTTAACTTTTTGCCTATTCAATTCTTTCAACAATCGTAATGCCATATAATCATTCTCGCAAAAAAACACTTCAGGATAAACCTTGTTCAAATGAATAAATTGAGGCAGAGTACCTCTTAATTCAGTAGGATTTAAGCCAAAAACAAATTCAGGAGGTAACTCAATCCCTTGCTCATCCAATGCTTGCTTAAACCCATCTCTTCTTTGTTTAAAATTAGAAACTATATGATTAGAAGCTACATAGCCGATCTTACGATAACCCTTGCTAATGATATATTTTCCAGCCTGATATGCTCCTTGAAAATTATCAATTGAAACAAAGTCAGCATTAACATCTTGAAAATAATTATCAATGAAAATAACATTTTTAAGTTTTTGATTAATTAATTTAACCTGTTCTTTATTTAAATCTGTTGCCAAAACAATTGAGGCTTTTGATTGAAGTAAAGAATTTTCTCTTTTTAAATCATCTTGCAGATGATTTATATCAAGCCGATATATCTGCAACTGGCCACCAAAGCCACCTATATTTTGTGTAAGGTTAGATACCAAAGTATCAAAAAAGGGGAGACTAGCATAATTACGGCTCATCATACCGTCTTTGTCATGAATAATTATTAGACTGATACTAGCTAATTTACGGACACCCCCCTTTTTATGACTGCGTAAGGGTTCATAGCCCTGTTCTTTAATAACTTTAAAAATCTTTTTTCTAGTTTCTTCACTAACTCCTGGTTTCCCATTTAATGCAAAGGAAACTGCAGCTTTAGAAACACCTGCCATCCTGGCAATATCGCTCATCTTTAGTTTCATAAATTCCTCTTCGACTTAAAAAATGACTTAATTAAGCTAAACTAAATAAATAGTATAACTTAATTGTTTATAAACATGATACCCTCATATTGTAAGCAATTTTTAGTGATTTTTACAAATGAGGTTTCCTATGAATATACTAGAACTTAGAAAAAAAGCAATCGAGTTAAGAAAAAGAACTTGGCAGTTAATCCACTCTCATAAAAACGGTCACACTGGTTCTGATTTATCATGTGCTGATATTTTAGTCACACTTTACTATCAGGTAATGAATCAAACCGTTGATAATTTTGGTAAAAAAAATACCGATGTTTATATCCAAAGCAAAGGACATGCTATTGAGATCTGGTATGAAATCTTAGCAGATAAGGGCTACATTGATCGAGCAGATTTGGAAAATAGGTACTCTACTTTTAATAGTCCGTATATTGGCCATCCAACTACTGATGTAAAAGGAATAGAATTCCATACAGGCTCACTTGGACATGGCCTTGGTTTAGGAGTTGGTGTTTCACTTGCCGCAAAAATCGACCATGATAAAAAGCATGTATATGTATTAATGGGAGACGGTGAACAAGCTGAAGGCTCTATATGGGAAGCTGCAATGGCAGCAAGTAATTATCATTTGGATAACCTTACCGCAATTATTGATCATAATAATTTACAAATTACCGGTAAAACTGACACGGTAATGCGTTCAAATCCTTTAGGAGCCAAATATGGTTCCTTTGGTTGGGATGTACAAGAAGTTAACGGTAATGACGTATCCGCCTTAGTTGATATATTAAATAAACCAAATACTACCAAGCAACCAAGAATAATTATCGCTAATACCATTAAAGGAAAAGGGATTAGTTTTGCAGAGAATCAGGCAGTTTGGCACCATAAAATACCAAATGAAAAGGAATATCAAGAAGGTCTACATGAATTAGATCAACAAATGGAGGTACTCAACAATGACTGAAATAGAACAAAAATTAACTGCTAATGAAGTTATCGCTACCACTTTAGTAGCCGCAAGTAAGAAAGATCCTAACTTATTAGTAATAACTTGTGATTCACGTGGATCTGCAGGACTAAATTCTTTTACTGCTACATACCCAAACCAAACAGTTGAAATGGGTATTGCTGAACAAAATGCTGTAACTGTTGCCGCAGGATTAGCTCATGAGGGCAAGCATCCTTTTGTTTTTTCCCCAGCCGCGTTTTTGGCAATGCGAGCAATTGAGCAAGTCAAAGTTGATGTAGCTCTTAACCAGACTAATGTTAAGTTAATTGGCATCTCTGGTGGTAATTCATATTCTTGGCTTGGTAGCACTCATCATTCCCTTAATGATGTAGCAATTACGCGAGCAATTCCAAATCTTGAGGTTTATCAGCCCTGTGATAAATACCAAACTAGAGCCCTGTTTAACTATTTGCTCAGGTCTTCCAAGCCTGCATATGTTCGAATTGGAAAGCGAAAGCTGGATGATGTTTACGACCAAGACTTTGCTTTTATTCCCGGTAAATCAAAAATAATTTGGCAAGGCAGCGATATTTGTTTAATTTCGACTGGAGAAACATTAAGTTTTGCCTTAAAAGCCGCTAAAAAACTAGCTAGCTATAACATCAGTGCAGCTGTTGTCGATCTTGGCTCAATTAAGCCGTTAGATACGCAGACAGTGGATAAATTGGTCAAAAAATTTGATCATATTATTACTATTGAAGAGCATAGCATTATTAATGGAATTGGCGCGGCTGTGGCCGTAGAAGCCGCTAAATATGGCCATGCTAAGTTAAAGCTTCTTGGTTTTCCTGACCAGCCGATTATTCAAGGTACACAAGATGAAGTTTTTCAGTATTACGGCATTGACACAGCTGGGATTATCAAAAGTGTACGTCAAATTCTTGGTAAATAGCATTGGAGAATGATATGACAGAAAAATATCTATTAGCAATTGATCAAAGTACACAAGGTACTAAAGCTCTTTTAATAGATCAACGTAATCAGGTTTTCTGGAAAACTATTTTAACTCATAAACAGATTTCTAATCATCCTGACTGGATTAGCCACGATTTAGCTGAAATCAAAGCAAATTTATTCTTGCTTTTTAAAAAAGCTTTGCAGCAAATTAAGCCTGAGCAGCTACTAGGATTAGCTATTACCAATCAGCGTGAATCTGCTGCAGCATGGTCTCGAAAAACAGGTAACCCCCTCTGTCAGACAATTGTTTGGCAGGACAATCGAGCATCGAGTGTAGTCAAAAGTATAGCTAATCCTGAACTACAACGTGAAGTTAAAGCATTGACCGGCCTAGCACTTTCTCCGTATTTTACTGGAGCAAAATGGAACTGGATGCTAATAAATGAACCAAAAGTTGCACAAGCAGCAAAAAATAATGATCTGTGCTTAGGAACAATGGACAGCTGGTTAATCTATCAATTAACA
Organism: Lactobacillus sp. B4015; assembly: GCF_026536055.1. Lineage (NCBI taxonomy): Bacteria > Bacillati > Bacillota > Bacilli > Lactobacillales > Lactobacillaceae > Lactobacillus > Lactobacillus sp. B4015. Next base: position 103,866 of record NZ_JAFNOY010000006.1, on the reverse strand, counting down.
AATGGTCAGAGCTTTAAGACTGAGCCGTCAAATGCTTGCAGAACACAATTAATGAACATTCATACTGGCAGTTGGGATAAAAAATTAGCCCAAATTTTTAAAATTGACTTGAGCTATTTGCCAGAAATTATTAGCTCTAATGGTTCGTTTGGCGAAACTGATCTATTTGGTCTCTTACCATTTCAAATTCCAATATTAAGTGTCTTGGGTGATTCTCAAGCCGCTTTATTTGCTCATGGATGTTTTCTTCCAGGAGATTATAAAATTACATTTGGAACAGGCTCCTCAATTATGCTCAACATCGGCAATCATTTACCCCAAAACATCCAAAACAAATTAAACACTTCAATTGCATGGTCACTAAATGGTAAGACGACTTATGTCCTTGAAGGCAATATTAACTATGCTGGAGCGAGCATTTCATGGCTAAAAGACAAATTAGACCTAATTAAAACTCCGGCAGAAACTAGTAATCTGGCACTCAACGCCGATTCCGAAGACCACACAATTTTAATACCAGCGTTTGCTGGCTTAGGCGCACCGTATTGGAAAAATGATATATCAGCAGCTTTTGTAGGAATGAAAATTACAACCAGTAAAAATGAATTAGTCAGAGCAACGCTTAATTCTCTTGTTTACCAAATTACTGATGTGCTAAAAGAATTTAAAACACTTTATCCAAACGTAAACCATGTTATCCATGTTGATGGAGGAATGATCCATAATAAATATTTGATGCAATATCTTAGTGACATTACGCAAAAAAAAGTTAAGGTTGCTACAATTTCGGAACTGAGTGCTTTAGGAACTGCTATGAATGCAATGAAACATACTAAAGCAGCAGATTTTAATCAGGTCTATATTCCTAAAATGAAGGCAGGACTTGCCGATTCCTATCTCCAAGAATGGCATCATTGGCTTAGCAAATTAGATTAGCTTAACTTTATTTTTTAGTACTAACTAATTTATAATTATTTTTTGTATAATCTCAGGAAAATTATAATTAACTTATTTTATAATTTTCCTGAGATTATACAAAAGGACACGAAATTTATACCTAACTTCGTGTCCTTTAATTTAACAATTTCTATTACCTCGTTGACTGCCTGCGAATCAACTTAGGTTTAAGCATTGCCTCGCCTTGGGGTGAGCCGTCCTGCTCAATTTTTTGTAACAGCATCTTAGCCAATAATTCACCCATCGCAAAAATTGGTTGCTTGACCGTTGTTAATTTTAAATTTGAAACCTGATCTAAAAAGACCCCATCATAGCCGATCACGCCAAAATCTTCGGGTACCTTGGCCCCTTCGTTCAACAGCTGGCGTACAACACCAATTGCAATCCGATCGCTGGCACAAACAAAGCAAGTATCGTGTTGGAACTTACCTAAATTTTCCTTAATTATTTTCTGGGCCGCATGACTATGATTAGGTATCCTGTATATTTGCGGAATCAATTTATTTTGCTGTAATGTGTTAACATAGCCTGTTTCACGTGAAACTTCAAACGGCTCCCGGACATCGATACCAATAAAGATTACATTGCGATATAGACGCGATAAGGCATATTTAGTGGAAATTTCGCCACCGAGCTGATTGTTGTTATCAACAAAATCAAAACCGCGGTGATTTTCACCAAAAAGAACAAACGGCTTAGCTAGTTCGTCAAACAAACTATAATCAGATGACCGCGCACCAGTAATTAAGTAACCATCAAAATTGCCTTCTTTCATTTGCTTGCGATCAGTGACTAGCTGAATAGCGTATTGCTTTTTAGATAAACCTTTAGCAATACCAAAAAGCAGGTTCATGTAATAGGGCTCAGTTGTATCAATATCTTCAAGTGTAACGAACTTAACGACATTAGTCCGGTTATTTACTAGGACTTGTGCGACATAATTCGGTTGGTAATTCAATTCCTGCATGGCCCGTTCAACTAATTCACGTAGTTCATCTGTCACTTGTTCGGGATGATTAATGACTCGCGAAACCGTCATCTTTGAAACGTTGGCCTTTTTAGCAACATCAAGCAAAGTTACCACTGATTTATGCCCCTATTCTAAATACATTTGCCTTAATCTTGCCAAGTCGGTATCATTAAAGCCCAATTCTTTTTTAAAAAAGGTATTAAAGTCGCCCCAGCCGTCGCGAACAGTCGCGGTAATGCCGCGAATAGCAATCCCTTCACCTTTGGTTACATTCATTTTGGCAACCATCTGTGAAATTTCGTCATTGCTTGGCATTTGACGTGAAACGGCGAAGTCATATAATTTGTTAGTTAATAAATAGTCACGGGCAATTGTATCATCATCAACACCTAGTGCCATTAAAATTAAAGCAGAAACCATTCCCGTTCTATCCTTACCGGCACTGCAATGATAAACAAGAGCTTCGTTAGCAGGCATTTCTAGTAATTCACTAAAAATACGGGCAAACATCTTACGGCTATGCTCGCTAAGCAAAGTCTGTTGGTAAATTTGACCAATAAAATTATTGCTTAAATCCGGAATATGATGAAGAAAACGATAAATTTTGTGACCATTAGGTCGATCCTCAGGATTTTCAGAATAAACCGGTAAATCTAGATAATGAACATTTAGCCACGCTTTGTCCGGTGAAGAATGTTTTTCGTATTGTGAACGTAAATCACAATCAATTGTGATATGCAGTTCCGTCAGTTTTTCTTGATCAGATTCCGTTAGGGTACTAAGTGAATCAGAGCGATAAATTTTATTCCATTTTATCTTTTGGCCATTCTGATTTTGGTAGCCACCAATATCCCTAAAATTTAACGGACCATCTAATTTAACAATTCGATCATGTGCCAATTTTCTCACCTCTCACTACTGTATCCGCACTTTTATTCGCCGTGAGCAAATACTTGGGTTGCCTTGACCGCACGTTTCCAGCCTTGATATAAATGCTCACGTTCTTTTTGTCCCATTTTGCTTTCGAAAGTCTTGCCTACAACAAAAATATCTTTCAGTTCGTCAACATCTTTCCAATAGCCTACTGCCAAGCCTGCTAAAAACGCAGCTCCCATTGAAGTCGTTTCAAGCGTCTTTGATCGTTCAATTTTAGTACCCAATATATCAGCTTGGAATTGCAGTAAGTAATCATTATTTGATGCCCCACCGTCTACACGTAATGTTGGAATCTGTATTCCAGAATCAATTTGCATAGTGTCAACTACATCACGAGTCTGGTAAGCAAGTGACTGCAAAGTTGCCTTGATTAAGTCATTGTTACTTGTTCCACGTGTAACGCCAAAAACTGCACCCCTAGCTTCGGAATCCCAGTAAGGCGCGCCTAGTCCCGTGAAGGCAGGTACAACGTAAACCTCATTTTCTGATTTGGACGCACGTGCCGCCTTTTCGGATTCTGCCGCCGTTTTGATCATCTTCATTGAGTCACGCAACCACTGGATTGCACTGCCAGAAACAAAGATTGAGCCTTCTAAAGCATAGTTAATTTTGCCATCAATTCCATAAGCAATCGTTGTTAACAGGTTGTTATCAGACTCTGTGGGTTCTTCTCCTGTATTCATAACAATAAATGAACCCGTGCCATAAGTATTTTTAACCATCCCTTTTTTCAGGGCCAATTGACCAACAAGAGCAGCCTGCTGGTCACCAGCAATCCCACAAATGGGGACTTTACCACCGAAAAAGGTATAAGACTTAGTGTAGCCGTAAATTTCTGAATTCGATCTTATTTCAGGCAACATCTTTTTCGGAATATTAAGTAACTCAAGGATGTCATCATCCCATTTTAGGTCATGGATATTATAAAGCATGGTCCTTGAAGCATTAGTATAATCGGTAACATGAACTTCGCCATCAGTTAATTTCCACAAAAGCCAAGTATCAATGGTGCCAAAGAGCAAATCACCCTTTTCGGCTTTTTCTTGCGCACCTTCAACATGATCTAAAATCCAGCGAATTTTAGTTGCACTAAAATAAGGGTCAATAATTAAGCCCGTTTTCTTATGGATCATTGAACTATAACCGTCAGCTTTAAGTTTTTCAGCTAATTCAGTGGTTTGTCGCGATTGCCAAACAATTGCATTGTAAATCGGCTTACCGGTTTTTTTATCCCAGATTACCGTAGTTTCACGTTGATTAGTAATGCCTATACCCTTGATTTGTTCCGGACGAATACCTGAATTAATAATTGCATTAGCAATTGTGGTTTGAACAGCATGCCAAATTTCCTCAGCCTTGTGTTCAACCCAGCCAGGCTGAGGAAAATATTGGGGAAATTCTTTTTGCGAGGACGAAACTTTATGCCCCTCGTGATCAAAAATCATTGCGCGTGTTGATGTAGTGCCTTCATCAATTGCCATAATGTAATTTTTTAACATAATGTATCCTTCCTTAAGAAAGCGGTTCACTATAATTTTACTATTTGCCCCTATTTTTACAAGAAATAATTATAGCATTACCCTTATTTTAAGTTATACTGTGAACATAAAGTTTCGATTAAAATGAGGATCCATAATAATGAAAAAAGAAATTATCACTTTAACTATCGCTGGCAATGATAGCGATGGCAGCGCTGGAATGACAGCCGACCTGCATTCGTTTTATGCCAGACAGGTGTACGGTATGGGGCTCTTAACAGCTGCTGTTGCTGGCAACACTACCGGTATTTACGCACAAGAAATAATGCCAGTGTCATTTATTCAAAAGCAATTTGACGTCCTAAATGACGACTTTAAAATTGCCGCTTTAAAGACGGGAATGCTAGCTAATAAAGAAGTCATCGCCTGTGTAGCTGCCAATTTGCGCAAATACGATATGGGCAAAATTGTTCTTGATCCCGTGATTATGACCAAGCACGGGGATACGCTCTTGGATGGTGATGCTTACCAAGCTTTTTTAGACGACTTAATGCCGCTTGCTGATATTATTACGCCCAACTTTTATGAACAACAAAAGTTAACGGGCATGCAACTAGATACTAAGGAAGAAATTCACCGCGGCGCCGAAAAATTGCAGAAGATGGGTGCTAAAAACGTCTTGATGAAGGGCCGACACGATAATGCTGCTCAAAGCGAAGTAACCGATATTCTCTTGGCTGAAGACGGTCAATTCTACGAATTTACTAAACCATTTATCAACACAGAAAGAATAAACGGAACTGGTGATACTTTATCCGCAGTTATTGCCGCCGAACTGGCTAAAGGCAGGTCAATTATTGCCAGTGTCCAAACGGCCAAAGACTTCACCTACGAAGCAATTGCCCACCCAATTGAAGTTGGCTCTAAATATGGCCCGATTAATCACTTTGCGGCACAGGAAGATACGAAATAATTACATAATTTCGGCAATTACATTACTAATTAGTACAAAATTGTTCTGCTTTATTTTGACAATTCACACGGTCAGAATTTTAGCGGAACAATTTTTTCTTAAACAATTAATCTTTTAACGTGTTTGCTTATTTTATGTAAGTTTTTTTAAAAACGAGAAAAATAATTATCTTTTGCCCCTACTGCGCCTTTAAGATATACTTTAACAAGATAGTAGGAGCTGATGCACAATGGCAAGCAAGACAATTAAAATTGCATACTTATATGAAGATTTAATGAATACCTATGGTGATTCCGGTGATGTCAAAATCATTCGGTTTTTACTTAAAAAACAGGGCTATTCTACTCAAATAGACAATATTTCCTTAGGTGATAAGTTCGATGCTTTTGACTATGACTTTGTCTTTTTTGGTGGTGGACAAGACTTCGAACAAACCGTGATTGCCAAAGACCTTCCACGTCATAAAGAAACTTTGACAAAGTATATTAATGACGGCAAACCAATGCTGGGCGTTTGTGGTGGCTATCAACTGGTTGGAACGTATTATAAGACCAACTCAGGCGTTACCATCAAAGGACTAGATATCTTGCCTTTCCATACCGTATTTAAAGCTGATAAACGGATGATTGGCGATACCCGCTACATGAGTGAATGGGGTGAAGTCAGAGCCTTTGAAAATCACTCGGGACAAACTTATTTTGACGATCCCGATAAATTGCATCCTTTGGGCACAATGATTGAAGGCTACGGCAACAACCCACAAGATCACGTTGAAGGCCTGCGCTACCGCAATTTTATCGGAACCTACTCTCATGGCCCAATCTTAAAAAATCTTAACGTGGCAAATGCTATCGTTAAGATGATTTTAGAATGGCACGATGAGCGCATAAAAAAAGAACTTGTAGAGTGTGAATAATTTCATAATAAAAACCTCGAAGCTGTCCTAACCTCGGGGTTCATATCACAGATTAAAGTTGGTGCTTTTGATTTAGTTCTATTTCGCCCTACTTTTGATATAGCGTTAAGAATTAAAAATTTAATATTATTCGGTTTAAAACTTTTTTAAGAAATATCAACACCACCATTAATTCGATTAAGAAAACTAGTTCCGTTTTGTGGCATTTCTACGCCAAAAAATTCTGCACCCGTTGCTCCAATATCAGAAAGAGAAACTCTTTCTCCTACATATTTATGATAAACGTTTTCTTTGTAAATAAGTAGTGGAACCTTCTCTCTCGTATGCTGTGCATAGCCAATCGTTGGATCATCACCATGGTCAGCCATTACAATTAAAATGTCATCACCTGTAAATTGCTGTTCAGCTTCAGGCAATCTTCTATTCACGGTTTCAAGAATATCTACATAATGATCAGTATCTTCAGAGTGTCCAGCAAGATCAGTTTCCTGAATATTCATAAAGATAAGCCCTGTCCTAATTTCTTTGGCTTGCTTAACAAACTGGTCAAATAGATAATTGCTATCAACGCCGGGGAACCTTTTTTTCGTATCACCACGAACAATATCTGATGCTTTGCCAATCAAGGCGACATCTATGCCATGGCGAATTAAAATGCTTGCCAATTGTACATTAGGATCTATTCCGTATCCAAGATGCACTACGTGATAATTTCTCTTATAAACTCCCGATTCGGGGGCAGAGATGCCAACATACTTTTCATTTTTTATTTGACGGGCATTAAGAATATCTTCTATAGTGACGTCACTACCGCCAAAGGCAATTACTCGAGATACTTTTACCACTTTTCTTACCGCTTCGCCAATCTTAGTTATCTCATCAAAGGATATTTTATCTAAAGTTGCAGTTACATTATATACTTGTCCTGGATCTGCTTCTAAGTTATCCGCTATCGTTGCACAATCGTTAACAACTAATATCTCTAAGCCAGGTTCACCATATCGTTTAACAAAGAAGCCGTCTTTTTTTACTTGATCTTCCACTTGATCAATAACTTCGTTAAAAGGTTGCAACAAAGGCATCGGTGGATTAGTACCCATAATTTCCTGATGGCCTAAGTATGAGTCAGCGCCATGATGCTTTAGTAACGACGTTCCCCAATTCGCGTCTGGCGAAAAAACGTGTCGACCCCATTCAACACCAACTGCATTCATTAAGCCAAGCTTTTCTAAATTTGGAATATCAATATTAGGTTCCGCCTTAATTATATTCAAAGCAGTATTAGAACCCACATCATGAGGACGTACTTTCGGGACATCCGCCATTGCTCCAACACCAAATCCGTCTAAAACAATTACTCCAAATTTGCTCATTATATTACCCCCTCTGGCATAAGTCTCCCCTGGCTATCATACAAACCTAATAGCCTAGGATTGCCTGATTGCAATCCATCTACGACAGCAACAGCACTTCTTGTAACAAAAATCTGCGTTCTAAAATCAGTGATAACCGTCGAGCCCTCTGGATAAGCTCTATCAAGTTCTAAATAATAATCAATACTTTTGTCATCAAACGGAAGTACTTTGCATTTATATTGCTGCTTACGAGTAAATACTAAAGCATTTTTTAAATGGCCTCTCCTATAATATCCGCCACCGTAAAAATACCCATGCTTTCTGAAGTTGTGTGAAATTTCGCTAACATAACAGTATGCGGGCTGCTCCGGCTGTTTCGATTCTGCATGCAAAGGAGTAGTTCCTGATAAGCCATGACCAGGCTCACCTTCATTTCCACCAAGTTTTTTAATTAAAGGAATAGAGGCTGAACAAGTTGCTGATGGTAAGCTGATAACTTTTAAGGGATAGTTATGTTCACTAAATATCGTCTTTACAGCTTCAACAGTTTTGAGATTAGCTGTAGGTTCAATTTTTTTACTGCTGTCATTAAATAGCAACGCAGGAAAGCAGGTAAGCCCAACCAATTCAATGTTGGACAAGCTGATAATTTTAGCGAAATTAGCTGCAAATTCTGTCAGCGTTAAGCCACCAACTTGACCGGGATAAAGCTCATCTTGCTCTCCAATAACTTTGAAGATGACTTTTTGCTTTATTTTAAGTTGCCGTGCAATTTGATTGATATATTTCAAATTGCTCATTGAATAGACAGTGACATATTTAGTTCCATAGGCTAGAATGCTTCTAACTAAATGTCTAGGCATCTGTACTAAATTACCCACATTACCAATATGCAAGCCATAATGCATAAACATTTCCGCTTCGCGATAGTCCACAACTACAGCTGACTTTATGCCTGCTTTTTCAATGGCTTGAGCCACAATTGGATTACGTCCGAACTGCTTAGTCATATAAAGAAGTTCGACTTGATATTTTTTAGCAAATGTCACTATTTTTTTAGTATTGCTTTTAATTGCTTCCAAATCGATAACGTACGTATCTGGTAAAATTTCACCGGTCTGATGAAGCTTTACTGCATACTCAATTAGTTGAGGATTATATTTTTCAAGAGATGATAAAAACATTATTCCATCTCCTTCATACATTTCTTTAATAAGTTTATGATAGTATCTGGCCCACCTCGATAGGGGTTGATTCGAATAGTGTTTTCTAAAAGTGAAGGGTCAAAGGCCTTAAAAGTGCCTGAAACACGATAAATCATTGGTGCAATTTCATATTTAGATTCTGCTCCAATTGGGTTTGGTACCCCACCATACTCAACTGCATTTTTTAAAATTACTTTAGCAATTGGTTTTTCAAACTCTACTAGTAATACCTTTGACTGTGCATTAGCAATATATGCCCTTTTAACTCCAGATATTTCATGATTATTAAGTCTATCCCTTAACTCAGTAACTACACGTGCTTGATTTGCTAATGATACGGGTGCATACACTAAACCTTTCAAAACATCTAAGGATTCGTGTCCTTGAACCTGAGAGCCACCTGAATAGTTCTCTTTTCTCAGTTTTTCAATGTATCTCTTTTTACCAACTATACAGCCTATGCCCTCTGGTCCCAGTAGTTTAAATGTTGAAAAGCAGCTCAAATCTGCTCCCATTTCAGTACCAATTTTATGAACTTTCATAACTGCATAATTATCATCTGTTATAATTGGCATTTGCTCGCCATAGTGTTCTTTTAAGGTTTTTAGCACATGATTCATATCATAAGAATCATCTGGTTTTTGCCTTGTATATTGAACCAAAATTCCATTAATATTTTTCGGCAAATCAGCAGAAACAATACGGTTAAAATCATATTCTTTTGTTTTTATACCCATCATCTCTATTGACACCTGAGTTGTCGGATATATTGGAGCTTGATGGATTAGCAAGGTATCACCTGACTTGACTGCAGAATGAAGCGCGCTTCTAATTGCACCAGTACCTGAACCTCTGACGAGGATTGCATCTTCGGCACTAAAAAAATGTGCAATAACATTTTCTACTTTTTTGGTGTACCGCGGTTCGTTTAACCCCGGAATGACTCCTAAATCCCCTCTTGTTATAATTTCGTCGCCACGGAAAATCTTGGTGATTTCGTCAACTAATTCCCATTGTTTATGCAATGCTTCACAAGGAGATATGCTTTCCAAAGGATAAGTCTTAAACTGTTTAGACATCCCAGCCACCCCCAAAAACTCTTTGTGGATTATCCATAAGCATTTTTTTAATAAAGTCCTCGGATATGCCTTCCTTTCTGAGCTGAGGAACAAAAGTGTCAAGCAAATATGAATAGCCATTGCCACCATTGGCTTTCAAGTGTGATTTCCTGGTAATATCCATCGATAAAACAACTTGATTTGTATATCCTGCCTCTTGAACTGCCTTGATTATTGCCACCCTTTGTGAATCTGGCATATAACTATTTTTACCAATCGTATCAACTTCAACGTTTACGCCTGTTTTCAACATTTCTAATACATATTCGGGATTACCAGTTAGGTCAACATGACCAATAATAATTTTATGCAGATTGGCATTTTCCCTTTGAAAAAAACGTACTTGTTCATGACCTAAGGTGCCATTTGAAGTGTGCGTCATAATTGGCGTATGAGTCTCATTGCTAGCAATAACTGCTGCCTTAAATACCTTTTCTTCTTGCTCTGTCCAATTATTTTTGGTTGTCGCAATTTCTCCTATCACACCAGCTTTTATTTCTGTATTTTTTATCCCAACTGTTATATCGCTAATCATCATTTCAGCTAGTTGGGTAATTGAAAGGCGATAAACTTCGAGAGGCAAAAAAGCTGATTGATACCACCCTGTAGCTTGAACAATGTTAATTCCTGTTTTTTGTGCTACTTTTTGAGCATAAGCAACATTTCTTCCCATGCCACGGCATGTTGCCTCAATAACATTTCGTACTCCCTTTCGATAAATGTCTTTAAATTCTTCTATCACTAATTCTTGTGAATCTAGCAAAGTATCTTCATTTTCAGTCACTTCTGAACGATCAATTGGAATATGTTCATGAGCATAAGTAATCCCAGACTTTAACGCTGTCATATAAATCTCCTTAGAATAGGTGTATTATTTTCAAAATATTTAATAATAGGCCTAAAGCAATAGTAGCTATTGGTCCAACTGCCATATCAACTAAAGGCTTTTTCATTTTTTTGTTTAGCAGCCAAATACCAATTACCCAAAAGAACCCAAGATTAGGAATCATATTATTGCAGGCAATAGCAGCACCTATCAGTAAAGAAATTGAAATGGTTTCCATTAAAGATGTCCGAATATGATCTCCCATGTCACGTAGGCCAGGGAATTTATCCATTCCTTTAGCAGTAATGCCTAGAGCTTGTACTTCAATCCACATCCATACTGCACCAGCAATAAATGCAACTAAAGGCTGATCTTTTAACAATAAACCGATTACAAAGATTAAAGTTGTCCCTGCCATACCATAAACACCAGTCACAATTGCAGTAGAAAATACTAGTGGAATAAAGCCAATCGCTCTTGCAAAAGTTGCCATCGCTGCTGCTTCAATTTGTCCCTTTACCATTAATTGTTGAGGGAGAACATCAACTGCAACGATTAACTGACTTGACGCTGCAGTAATCAGACCACCCATTAAAGATAACCAAATCCAGTTCTTCTTAATTCGACTGATTCGAGCTGAGAAAACATTAATTAGTTTTTCGTTTGAATTGCCATTGCCTTTAATTTTGGCTGCATAATAAATCATGCAAATCATGGCAACAAGTAACGCCATACCAGTTGCATTTAAAGTAATAGCGATACCTTTTCCTAGCTTAAATACTCCAAATTTGCTAGTTATAATGTAAGTTACAAATGTCCAAACAAAAGTGATCATACCTTTTTTAATATTATGCTGCTCTGCAACTGCAATAGCAGGAAATGCACAGAACGCTAGTAAAATTGGACTTCCCAAAAGTGAAAGAGCTCCAAAAAAATTAAACGGTAGCATCTTAAACAGTCTGACAATCCAAGACAAACCTAAAAGCAGTCCTGCACCGTAAATTGAACCAGCAGCAAAAGCAGCAAAAGTTCCCCAATTAGTTTCTGGTGTCCATGTTCCAAAAATATCACATGCAAGTAAGATACTATGAGCTAATAATATGGTTGAGCCAATTGATACCGGTATCCCAAAGCCAATAATTAGGCCAAAGCTAACCCCAAAAGAAGTCAAAGCAAGCTCTCTTCTATTAATTTTATGGTCAAAATATTCTGGATAAATAGGCCGCAGTCCATCATTAAAAACGGCAATGCCTTTATTTGCTAAAACTGAGCCAACGCCTCCAACAAGAGCAATTAAAACATAGTTTAATATGGTAGTTATTGACATTTTATTCCCCTCCTTATATATTCAATATTCAGTTTATTGAATATTAATAATAAAAGATTATAATTTTAAAGCCTCAACTATTTCTGGTAGCACCGTATTTTTTGCATTAAAGGTAAAACCAAAGGCTATTTTCCCGTCATCTACTTCCTTTTTAATTTCTTCAAGACTCATAACTTTTGTTGGAGATGCAACTGTTATGGCCTTTTCTGATCCAAGTATGGCTGTGACCATTGCTAATGCTCCACCTGCTCCAGTAGCGCAAGCTCCAACATAATAATCAGCTTGATGGTTTTGAACGGCCATAGCTGCATCCAGGTCACTAAGTATTTCTATTTGAACTCTATTTTCATGAATTAATTTATGAAGATCCCCTTCAATTTCCTCTTTTCCCATTTGGCCGCCTACAACGATTTTTTTCATGGTCATTTACCTCTTTTGTCATAACATTTACCAAATGCATGATAATATATTGACTTTCATTCTTACCCAACAAAATCGGTGAGTTTTTTTCATTAGTCTGCCAATACTCTTTAGCCTGTTGATAAACTGGTTTGCTTATTATTTGTTTCCAAAGTTCATCTGGTATTTTGTCAATTTCCTGATTATTTCTTTTTCTAAATAAAGACATTGCCACATGAATTAAAAGCATTTCTTCTTTGCTGCCACCGTCAAATTTTGCTAAGTCTTTATCTAGCTTATTTAAAAAAGCAAGATCAGCAAAATTGATTTTATTTGCTTGAACCAAAATTGTTAACTTCTTTTGTGTTTGCTCCCGCATTATTTCAAATCACTTCCTTAATATTCTGGAAGAATTTCTCCAGAAAGAACTTTTTGTTGCGTATCTAACAACTTATCTACGTCAATAGTCCTTTGCAAAATACTTTTAACAAAAGGGTCTTTTTTCTTACCAACAATTACAGCTTGAGAAGCACGATCGATTGATTCACAACTAATCTCTTTAATACCGAGGGGGTAATTATGTTCTACTACTTCATCCCTATTCCAAATGGCAAAATCAATTAATCCTTCTTCGATACTTTTACTTACTTGGTTATAAGGCATATTGATTAATTTAACGTTATGATTTTTGGTAACATATTTCGTTAGCAACGTGTAATCAATCGAATTCATATCTACACCTACTTTTGCATTATCTTTAATTTGAGAACTAGAGCCTTTTCTATAAATCAGGATATGCTTGGTAACATACGTCTGTTTAGGTAAAACCAAAAATTCTTCTAAGCCATCATAATTCTTAATTAAATAATCGGCTGTTAATCCTGAAGTGATAATAAAGTTGTTCCGATTTTCTAGCAATCCTGAAAGCCTTTTTTGACTACCATTCATATAAGAAAGACTAATCCTAATCTCACTATTCAAAAATGCCTTATAAATTCCTGTTGCCAAGCCTTCATATTTTTTTGTATATGGCAAGGGTAACGATCCTAGTAATGTTCGATTTCCTATGTAAGATAATAGCTTGTGATGATTAACACTCTCGACAAATGTACCCAAATGCCCTCTCGCCCTTGTACTTATTGCACCTTCTTTCTTTAAGATGTTAATTGCAGACTGCATAGTACCCTGAGACATATTTGCTTCTTTGCAAAATTCTTCAACTGTCGGAACGCGATCGCTTGGTTCAAGGAGAAAATATTTTTTGGCCAAAAATGTAAGAGCTAATCCTCTCATTTTATACTGTTCAGCTTGCAACATTAAAGAGTCCTTTCTAATCAATATTCAAAATACCGTATATTGAATACGGTTTCAGTATGGATAAATTTAAGCAATTTGTCAACACTAATTTGATTCTCTTGTTAGCTTCCTAATGCTATTTTTAATTCACAATATTGAAATAAAAGCAGCATTAACCCAAACACTTAATTAGAACAACTATTTTTCTAGGTGCTAATTATCAAATTTCATATCTTTGTATATTTTTTATCGTTAAGTATTGCAATTATTTTATAAAAAGACCACAATTGTCTTTAGCAAACGCTTACATTGAAAAGGGAGGAAATTTCGATGAAAATTAAAGCAGCTGTTGTTCAGGAAATGGGTAGTTCTTTTGAAATAAAGGACGATATTGACCTGCATGAAGTCGGACCAACTGACTTGCAAATTCACATGGTCGCTAGTGGAATCTGTCATTCAGATGAAGCATTACGTAAAGGCGATTCTAGCGTTGGTTATCCAGTAATTTTGGGCCACGAAGGCGCCGGGATTGTGGAAAAAGTTGGTGGCCAAGTTAAAAACTTCAAAGTTGGTGACCACGTCGTTATGTCATTTTATGCAGACGGGATTTGTGATAATTGTTTGAAGGGCATCCCTACGCAATGTCGCCATTATAGTGACTACAATTTATCTGGTGTACGTGCCGATGGCGAGGACCATTTTCAGAAAAATGGCAAACGTATTTGCGACATGTTCAACCAATCATCTTTTACCACTACTACCGTAGTTGATCAACGCAATGCCGTTAAAGTTGATGACAGCGTTGACCTGCGCAAGGCTGGTCCTCTTGGCTGTGGCTACGTCACCGGCTCAGGAACTGTCTTTAACACTTTGCAGCCGAAACCTGGCGACACCATTGCCGTTTTTGGTACCGGTGCCGTTGGTCTTGCTGCAATGATGGCGGGTTCAATTAGCGGCTGCACCAAAGTTATTGCAGTTGATGTCGTGCCAGAGCGCTTAGAATTAGCTAAGCAACTAGGTGCAACTGCTGCAATCAACAGCAAAGACACTGATCCAGTTGCCAAAATTAAAGAGCTAACCGGTGGCTACGGTGTGGACTGGACAGTTGACACCACGGGGATCAGTGGCGTCATCAAGAGTGCTATTGATGCTTTGGCACAAGGAGGAACTTGCGCTGCAATCGCGGTTACTGCTCAAAACCTTACTGTTTCAACTTGGAACGATTTGTGCGTAAATGATAAAAAAGTAATCGGCGTTAACATGGGTGACGCTATTCCACAAGTAGACGTCCCTCGGCTGCTTGAATTTTATCAACTAGGCAAGTTTCCATTTGATAAGACGGAAAAGTTCTACAAGTTTGAAGACATTAATCAGGCAAACGCCGATTCAATTTCAGGTAAGACCATAAAGCCTGTCTTAATTATCGATCCAGATTATCGGCCGAAATAAAAAATAGTTTTATTTTGATTAGGTAAGAAACTATGATTTCATACATTATTCCAATTTTGCTGTTAATTAGTTTTTTCCTTTTTATTTATTTCATTTTAAAAGGTGGCAATTTAACAATTGGTTTATTTGTTATGGCTGTCTTATGGGCGATTATTGGACTTGTCCCATTTAATGTGGCAATCAATAAGATCTTTACTGAGCCTGTATTAAATTATGGTTCAACAATTATTTATATTATTTTCGGTTCATGGTTTGGCCGCGTATTAGTTGAAAGTGGAATTGCATCAGCAATTTCAAGCGAAACAAATAAAATTGGAAAAAACAAACCTTTATTATCTGCAATCTTAGTTTTACTTGTAACTTCATTCATTTTTATTAGTGCATATGGAGTTGGATCAGTAATAGCAATCGGAGTTATTCTATTACCAATTATGCTATCAGTTGGTATTCCCCGTGATTTAGCATTAACAGCTTTTTGTTTGGCTATTGGGGCACCTATGTACATTAATGTTGTTTTATTTAATCAAATAAAACCTTTTTTCCCGGCTGTAGCTTATGATAACAAGTATTTATCATTTGCTTGGGTTGCAGCGATTATTCAATTAATAGCTGTCATTATTTTGTTAGTTATAAATAGGAAAAAGATTGATAGCTCAAAAGCCGCCGATAATCTGAAAATTATTGGTGCAAAAATTAACACCGATGGTGAAAAAGGCTCTAAAGTTGCTAAAATTGCTTATATCGTTCCCATTGTTCCGGTAGCAATGAACATGCTATTTAAATGGGACGCAGTGCCTTCACTTACTTTAGCAGCACTTTTAGCCATGCTTTTGACAGAAAAAATGAACAACTATCAGGCATTAGTTGCCTTTATTAATGACACCGTTAAGAAAGCGATCTCTGATATAGCTAGCCTAATCATGTTCTTAATGGCACTTACTATGTTCACTGGAGCTGCTAAAATCGATGCAGCACATTTTAAGCCATTATTCAATGCAATCTTACCGCATGGACACCTAGTATTAGCTATTATTTTTGGTGTCTTAGCACCACTCGCACTTTTCCGCGGACCACTACATGTTTGGGGAGCTGGAGCTGCTACTGCTGCTGTTTTGTCAGGTACTCATCTTTTTAGTGATTATTTTTTACTGCCTTTATTGCTAATTCCAAGCTTATTAGCCGTTTCAACTGATGTTACACAATCATGGAATATCTGGGGCCTCGATTACATGAAAGTTGATACAAAGAGTTTCTTAAAATATGGTGTGCCAACAATGTGGATAGTTTCAATTATTAACGAAATAATTGCATTTTGTTTCTTTGGCTAACACACAATTACTTTAAAAATATGGAGAATAAAAATGAAAAAAGAATATATTTGTCCAATTTTAACCCTATTAAAAGATGAAAATACAGTTGACTTTGAGGCAATGCATAAACTGTATGATCGGCTAATTGATGATGGCATTGCTGAAATCGCATTACTTGGTAGTTGCGGCGAATTTTACGCGCAGACATTTCAAGTTTGCAACGATTTAGTAGAAGACGCTATTCAATATATTGATCATCGTACAAAAGTTTTAGTCGGTGCAAATCGTATGGATGATCAATTAACTATTAAATTTGCAAATAAAGCTTTAGAACTCGGCGCCGATGGGATTCTATTGGTCGGTCCCTACTACATGTCATGTGATCCTACTGGCATTATTACTTTTTATCAAAAAATGGCTAAGGCTATTAAAGGTAACATTATTATTTATAATTACCCTGATCGCACAGGTTATGATGTCAATGCCGAGATACTGCTTAAGCTCTTACCAGACTTTCCAAACATCATTGGGATTAAAGATACTGTGGGTGATGTCAACCATACATTAACTACTATTAAAGTCGTCAACGCCAGATATCCTAAGTTTAAAGTTTACACCGGTTATGACAGTAACTGCATCAAAGTCGTTGAAGCTGGTGGACAGGGTGTTGTAGGGGGCTTATCTAATTTATACAGTCATACCTGCGTTGACTTATTAAAGAGCTTTGAAGCCAACGACCAAAAACAAGTGGTCTTCGACCAGCAAAAAATCAAACAAGCCGGTGCTTTGCTTAATATTGCGAATCCTTTTATGACACTCTTTAAATATATTTTAGATCAACGAGAAATTCCTAATGCAATCGTTAGCCTATCGCCTTCAGCACCGCTAACGGATGCCCAAAAACAAAAAGCTTTGGCTATTTACGATCAACTTAAATAATTAAACAACCTTTTATATACCTTGCATAAAACGCTCCGCTGGATGTCTGCGTACCAGTATTTTGGTAGACAATTCAACTTTCACAACTTAAAACAAGTTATTTAAGTTATATAAACTTATTGACTATAAACATAGTGAAATCAATTAGTTTGGTTGCAAAGTATTATGTAATAACTATTTCTAAACAAATTTAATATGTCTTATTTGTCATCAAATACAATAAATTGATGTCATAATAAGGCATATTTTTTGCCATTTTTATTTACAATCTGAATTATGCAAATTAATACCTCTGCATTTAAGTAGTCTTTAAGCCCTATGATTGCAAAGTAGTAACTGTCTCACTGTCACGCTCAACTAATTTACTGCTGCCGACTTATTTCACCAGCTATTATGCCCTATTCTAATCTTAATTTTGCCAATTAATCACTGCCGAAATCTAACTCTTTTTCAAAGAACTTAGCAAAATTTTCCCGGCCGTCCCGTCACGAATTGTTTCAGTATTCCGCGAATAGCAGTGTCCTCACCCCTAGTCACATCCATCGTGGCAATCATTTAGACAATTTCATCATTGCTTGATAGCTGGCGTGAAATTGCAAAGTCATATAGCTTATTGGTTAATAGGTAAACACAGGTAATTATATCATCATCAACGCATAGTGCCATTAAGATCAAAACAGATGCCATCCGTGTGCAATCTTTGCCCCTACTGCAGTGGTAAACGAGCGCATCTTCTTTTGGCAAAGTTAATAATTCGCGATAAATCCAGGTAAACATTTTTTGGCTATGTACATTTAGCAACGTCTGTTAATAAATTAGGCCAATAAAGTTGTTGTTTAGGTCAGGTATGTGATGCAGAAACCGAAACAGCCTGTGTCCTTTAGTACATTCTTCAGGATTTTCCGCATAAACCATAAACCGACAGGTCAATGTAATGAAAGTGCTGCTATGCCTTGTCTCGTGAAGAATTTTTTGGCACTGCAAGCGTAAATCACGATCTATCGTAACACGTAGACGTGATAACTCTTCTCGATCAGTTTCAGATAATGAACTAAGCGAATCGAATCGATAAATTTTATTCCACTTTACCTTTTTACCGTTCTTATTTTGATAGCCGGCGACATCCCGAAAGTTCAATGGGCCGTCTATTTTAATGATTCGATCATGTGCCATTTTTTACCCCTTCTTATCTTTAGCTTCTAATCATTTGCATTCACCGGGAACACAAACACCTGCGTGGCCTTAACAGCATGCTTCCAGCCCTGATATAAGTGTTCACGCTTAGCTTTTCTCATTTGGCTTTCAAAGGTTTTGCCAACGACAAAAATATCTTTCAGTTCATCAACATTCTTCCAATAACCCTCAACTAAACTCGCCAAGAAAGCAGCTTTCATTGAAGTGGTTTCGAGTGTTTTTGCTACTCAATCTTCGTGCCTAAAATATCAGCTTGAAACTGTAAGAAATAGTCATAGTTTGAAGCGCCACCATCAACTTACAGGTCCTGAATTTCAATTTCAGAGTCCCAATCTGCATTGTATCTGCAACATCCTGCGTTTGATACGCTAAGAACTGCAAGGTTGCCTTAATTTGTTCCGCGCGTGACGTAAAAAACAACTCCTTTAGCCTCAGAGTCCTAATGCGGTCCCCCGTGCCCCCTAAAACGGTAAACGCAGGAACAACAAATACTTCATTTTATGATTTCGAAACAAAGGCAGCCTTTTTAGAATCATCTGATGTTTTAATCATTTTCATTGAATCACGTAGCCACTGGATCGCACTTCCCGATACAAAAATCGAACCCTCTAAAGAGTAGTTAAACTTGCCATCAAGTCCATAAGCAATAGTGGTTAGCAAATTATCGCCAGACTCAGTTGGTTCTTCATCTGTATTCATTACGATAAATGAGCCCGTATCATAGGTGTTTTTAACCATGCCCTTTTTTAAGGCCAGTTGGCCAATCAGAGCTGCTTGCTGATCGTCAGTAATACCTGAAATTGGTACTTCGCCACCGAAAAACTTATTTACTTTGCCGTAGCCATAGACTTCTGAGTTAGATCTTACTTAGGACAGCATTTTTGAGGAATGTTGAGCAGTAGAAATGGACCGACTTAACCAGCTGATTGAACGTGAACCGAAAGCAATCCCGGGCTGGTCTAAGCAGAAGCAAAAATGGCTGCACTTAAAAGCTGCTTCATCGGATCCGGCACTGAACGGCTTGATCTTCCATACCGATCAAGGCTAACAATATCAACATTACAAGTTTCAGGCGTGGCTTAAAAATCATGGCTTTATCCAATCAATGTCACGCAAGGGCAATTCCCTTAACGATAGGTTAATGGAAGGCTTCATTGGCTTACTCAAACGAGAAATGTTTTATGGTTTTGAAAAGCAGTTTGAAAATCTCAATGAACTGGAAGACACAATCAGAGACTACATTGAGTATTACAATCAAAAAAGAATCAAAATCAAACTAAAAGGACTAACTCCGATTGAATATCGAAAGTTAGTCCTCAGTTAGCAGCTAATAAAGTGTCCTAATTTTAGGGTCACATCATTTTCGGTGTTTTGTCTGCTTTTTTTGCTTAAAGAGCTAGTTCCTTCCCAGACTCATAAATATTGGTATTTTTACTTAATCTTGTTCAAAGCATCTCTAACAGCTTCTTTTAACCCACGAGTCGTATTAGAAGCTCCCGAAATTGCGTCAACGTCGACCGTATTTTCTTTTACCATTCGATGTGGCAATTCATTAATAGCCTTTTGACCATAGTCGTCCGATTCAGCTTGCTTTAGAACTTCAATATTCTTCAGATTTTTTTGCTTATCAGCCGTTACTCTGACCACAATTTCATCGCCCATACCTTTAGTTGACTTGCCAATATACTGGTCAGGGCCAGTCGAAAATTCTTCTTTTTTTAGGTCAGAAGTAATCTGGCGTGGCATAGCATGTTTCTTAGGCTTCTCGTTTTTTACTGGACCTACACATGCATCTTCAATATCATCTTTGGGATGGGCTGCATTTTGACCAGCAATCTTACCAAAAATCAGACAATCTCCTAAATCAGAACCGCCTTGATACAGGTTTGACATGTTGCTGCCAAGCTCACCAGCACCATATAAGTGTGGAATTGGCTTGTGATCTGGATCAAGTATTTCTGCACGGGCATTTCTTCTCGGACCTGCTTCTGACCAGCCAATAGTTTGGACAAGTGGGACAGCATAATATGGGCCGCTTTTTGAAAATGCACTCATCGTTTCAGGAGCACGGTGAAAGGCATAATCATGTTGCTTTTCTGCAAAGAAGTTGAATTCGTCAACTGTGTTTTGTAGTTTTCCAGCTTCAACGTCCATCTTTTCCGCAAGACTGGCAATCGATTCAGCTTTAATAACAGAATTAAGTGCTTTGTTGTCTGGGAAAGAATCAATTGCATTAATTTTGTCATACTGTTTTTGATCAAAGACAAAGTACGGATGAATCGGGTTAAGCGGTTTGTACCATGAACCGTGATTTTCAATGTACCCTTCTCGAGCAATTTGGTCTTCCTTAAAGTAACGTGTTCCATCATCACCAACAGTAAAAATACTACCAGTAAAGAAAATTGGGTTCCCCATGTAAAACGGCGCGCGCTTCATTTTCGGCTCATAGAAAGCAAAACTCTGCTGCATTCCACCAGCTGCATACATGGACATATGCCACATATCAGCACCAGCCTCATGAGCCAAGTCTATACCTTTACCCTTGTTGTAAAGTGAACCAAGTGGTACTAGTTTATTTGAACCAATATAGTCTTGAATCATCTGCGGATTATTTTCAATACCGCCTGTTGATAAAACAACGCCATTTTTAGCATAAACATTTAGTAAAACGTGGTCACGTTCAATCTGCGCACCGATAACCTTCTTATCTGGGGTTTGCAAAAGATGAACAACTGGTGAAGAATACCAAACATCAATCATATCACTACGATCAAGTACATTTTGTCGCAAGATGTTCCACAGGGAAGCATTAAAGATGCCTTTTTCTATCGTAATCATGTCATAACTTTTGGCCCCTGGAAGGTCTGGGTGGTCTGCAATTACAGCATCATCGGTTAACCCAAGAATTGTCTTGTAGCTTACCGGCTTATCTATACCCAAGTACTTCTTAAAGTATTCTTTCATATGTGTTATGCCGTGGACGACAGTATTTTCAATTTCAGGGTCAATATTGAAATGCTGTGCTAAGTGCTCATAGTAATCACGGTAATCACTTTCATTACTGCTGTAACCAACCAGTTCTGCTGCATATCTAGTGTTACCACCTTCATGTCCTTCAGGAGCTGAATCAACAATTAAAACCTTAGCACCACAATCTGCCGCAAAACGTGCAGCCGTTGCACCGGCACCGCCAAAGCCCAAAACTATTACATCATAACTCGCATCATAATAAGTGTTTTTATTCACAATCATTATCTACTATCCTCCTATAAAACTTAATTTGCCGCAAAGTCGGCTGCGTTTTTACCAGCTATCCTGCCAAAAACAGTGCAAGTAGTAAGCATTGTTCCAGTTGACGGATAAGTATGAACAAAGATTTGACCAGTAGCAGATTCACCCGCTGCATAAATTCCCGGAATTTCGTGATTCATAGTATTCAGAACTTGTGCATTTGTGTTGATTTTTAAGCCGCCAAAACCAGCAACCGTAGTCGGATAACCTTCAACTACGTAATACGGGCCATCCTTAGCTACCGCAACGATATCATCACGACCAAATTCCACATCTTCTTTACCCACAAATGAGTTATACCGTTCAGCTGTTTTCAAAAGAGTTTGATAATCGCATCCAATTACCTCAGCTACTTCAGCTAAAGAGACACACTTTTTTGCTTCCACAACCTGACTAGCTGCTTCAAAGGAAGGATTGTTTTTATCAAAAATCCAGAAAAACTTATTTCCTTTTGATTTTAATGCATCATTGTACATTAAGGAATAGTGCTGGCCCTCTTTAGTGAATCTTCTACCTAAATTATTAACAGCAAGAGCTTTACCCAAAATGATTAGGGAATTTGCACCACCACCTACGGAAAGATAATTCGCGGTCATAATGCCCATTACACCATCTTTAAATTCAGTTGCGGCATGCAAATTCTTAGTCAAACCGATATAATCAGCATTGTTGTATGGTGTAGAAAGTGACCTTGTGCCCTTAGCACTCGGTGCATATTCATCACGAACCTTGCGAGCACCATCAAAACCACCAACTGCAATCACTACTGCTTTACATTTAATATCGTAATTGTCATATTTGCCCTTAGTTGTGACACCAGTAACTGCATTGCCAGAAGTTTTAATTTCTTCATGAGTTTGCTCATAAAGAACTGGAATATTTAATTCCTTCACTCGTTTAATTACCGGTCCCATAATTGCTACAGGGCCGAGTTCAAAATTAATATGCGTTCTTGGCTTTTTAGATATACCTAACGGCATTGCAGTAAATTTCACGCCATATTTGTCTGCATAATAATCAACGGCCGCTCCTGAATTTTTAGCGATCACTTTAATTAGATCATGATTAACTTTTCCACCATCTTTTTTGGCAAAGTCTTCGTAAAAATGAATTAAATTATCAGGGTCATTATCTTGATCCCTATTAAATTTGCTACCAGTTGCATACATAAATCCACCGGAAACCACTGAATTTCCACCTAAGCGGCCAGTTTTTTCAATTAAAACAACATCCGCACCATTTTCTTTGGCTGTAATTGCAGCATCTAAACCTGCAAGACCAGTACCAAAAACGATTACATCAGTCGCAATCTGATGGTCCTTTTGGACAATTTTTTCATGATTTGCAAATTCGGTACTTTTTGCTCCTGCTTCAATTAGTGCCTTTCTGACGGCGCTAGTTATTCCCTGAGAAGTAAATGTTGCTCCTGTAACTGCATCAACTTCAGTTGATTGGTTTTCAAGTATTTTTTGTGGAATTAAATTAAGTGCATTATCAGATAGAAGTGCCGTTTCCTGATGCTCAATTACCTCTATGTCAGTAATTTTTCCGCTACTTAAAGATACGGACACCTTAATATCTCCATTATGTCCTGGTGCTGTTTTTTGATATAAGCCATCTTTTACCATCGCTAATTCTCCTTAAGCAAATGCTTTATTTATATTGATTATCAAATACAATAATTGGTTTAATCGTACTGCCTTCCACAGAGGCTTTAATAGCTTGATTAATCTCCTCTGGTTTGTAAAATTTAACAATTTTGTCAATTGGAAACCTACCTGCATGGTACAAATCAATCATTTCAGGAATAAATTCTTGTGGAACCGAGTCGCCTTCAATAATGCCAGAAATACTCTTTGATGCCGCTAGAATGTCTATCATCGGACTAAGCTCTTTAATAGTTTTTGTTCCCATCGCAACAACTGCAAATTGTCCCTTTATCGTTAGCGCAGTCAAACCTTGTTTCATTACTTCAGGTTCACCAGTAGTGTCAATAACATAGTTCAAACCTTCGCTACCTACAATCTCATTAATTTTATCAATTATGTTTTCCTGAGTATTATTAATAGTTTCAGTAGCCCCAAAATCTCTAGAAATTTTTAGTCTCATATTGTTCTTGTCTATTGCGATTACATGTTTACAATTAGAAACAGCAGCACCCATAATTGCAGCTAAACCTACAGAACCGGTTCCTAAAACGGCTAAGTTAGAGTTGACTTCAGGTTTTATAGCATTAAGAACTGTACCGGCTCCTGTCATATAGCCACATCCTAAAGGTCCAGCTAAGCGTAAATCCAAGTCATTCGGTACCTTGACCAAATTGTTTACATTGGCAACAATATGGTCCCCAAAAGAAGATTGACCAAAAAATACACCTATATCTTGCCCGTCCTGCTTATGCAGACGATAGGTACCATCCAGCATTGGTCCACCACTAGTATTTAATTTGTTAAAGTTAACACATGATCCTGGCAGGCCATTTCTACAGAATCGACAATTTCCATCATATGCAAAGCCAACTACAACGTGATCGCCTTTTTTGAAATCAGTTACATTTCTTCCAACCTTTTCAATAATTCCGGCTCCTTCATGGCCCAAAATAACTGGCATTTGAATTGGAAACCCACCATTTTGAAATTCAATATCACTATGACATATGCCTGATGCAACAGTCTTTATTAAAACCTCATTACTTTTAGGGTCATCTAGGACAACCTCTTCCAAGTTCAAATCAGAATCTGATCTATTTAAAACGGCTGCTTTGATTTTCATGGTAATAACCTCTTCATTCTAAAATACTAAGCTTCGCTATTTTACTATGTTACTTATATCACATAACCGCTTACATTTTAATATGGTTTACAAAAATTTAAACAAGTAATTTTGATTATAAAATTCAATTAAAGATTGCTTTTCAATCGAATTTTATGAAAGTGCAAGTAATTTTTTAGAAAAAGTAGAATATATAATTTTAATATTTGAGATATATTTCTCGTTAGGAAAAAGGGTAAAATTTAAGCAAAAAATGTTGATTTAAGCACAAACCACAGTTTAATTGTTTAATTTAGCAATCCCTAAATAGCAGTGTTAAAAATATTAAGATAGGTGTTAAACATGATTTACTCATTATTCTAGGCTGCAAACTTGGGTATTCATCACAGTTACAAATATTGAACAAAAATTATGCTACGAGTTTAGAGGCATTAAATAATTTTATTAGCTTAATTTTATTTGTTTCGCCATTTGCACTAATATCAACCTGGTAAGAGAAACTAACCGTCAAAACAAAAAGTCGAAATCAACTAATTTTAAAGAAAAAATAAGCAAAAGATCTTTGACACATTATTTATCAAAACAAAGCTTGCATTTGTAGAGTTTAAAAATAATATGTTAAGCAAAATTGTTTTATAAAAGTATTGACTGTTTATATAGACTTTTTACTAAATAATTAGTTCCGAAATTTGAAAATTACTTTTTTAATTAAAACAATTCTTTAGGTCAGAAAAGCTATTGCCACTGTTCTTGCTCATACGCCATTTGCCAAAACCGGCATTCATAATAGCTGCTGCGCACAAAGGCTTTCTGCATCTGCCCACGCTCTCGTTCTGAAGCTTGCGCAGCTAAGTTATTGGTCAACTTTAACATGCGACTAACATTGACGTCATACCAGTCGCTATCATAGGTCTCGATCCATTTCTGGTAAAGTGCAACCGGTGAACCCGTTTGCGCCAATGCTTGACCAATTTCCTGGTACAGCCAGTAGCAAGGCAAAATGGCACAGACACAAGGAGCAAGACCATCTTTTTCAAGCGTTTTAAACAGATGATTAACATAGGCGTACGCCGTTGGCGCTGCGTCAGTTTCTTTAATCTCATTAGATGTGACTTTTAATTCCGCTAAAAAATGTTGCTGCATCGTTATTTCACATTCTTGCAAATCTTGGGCACCTGCCAGCAAGAATTGTTGCACTTCTTGACTAGTAGTTTTCTTTGCCATTAGCCGGTGAATTTTGCTAAATTCAGCTAAATAGTACCTGTCTTGCAATAAGTAAAACCGAAAAGTAGCCAATGGCAATTGGCCACTTTGCAGCTCTTTAACAAAGGGCTGCTCCATGCTTTTTTCCCACAAATCCTTTGCCGCATAACGCAATTGTGCTGTAAATTCAGTCATTATTATCTCCCTCGCCCAATTAATAGTTGCGTGTTTTTTAGTAGTTAGTTTACCTTAGTCGAGTCACTGCAGCAATTCGGTTAAATTAGTTATTGTCTTGCCCAGCAAAAGTCGCTATAATTGAAACCGATAACACGAGGGGTGCCTTTTTGAAGGCTGAGATGGCGGATAGCCAGACCCTTTGAACCTGTAAGCTAATTCTTGCGTAGGAACGTGTCAAAATCCACTTATGCTTTGACACAAATATGTCAAAGCTTTTTTATTGACCTATAAACGGCGCAGGAGATTTTTAAAGGAGAGATTATGAAACTAAATCTGTTAGCTATATTACGTGAAACTAATCCAATTGTCCTTAATGCCGCCAATTTTGTGACCGTTCAAGATGTCGCTAACGGCTTAAATGCGCTGGGTGCCTCGCCTATCATGAGTAAGGAAATTGCTGAGGTCGAAGAAATGGTTCAGATGGCATCAAGCATTGCCATCAACCTCGGGACTTTGACTAAATTGCAAATTATGCAAATGAAAGAAATGGGGCTACTTGCCGCGCAAGCTCAAAAACCGGTTGTACTTGATCCCGTTGCCGTTGGCGCAGTCAATTACCGCCTGCAAACCGCACAAAAATTGCTAGAAGCTTTCCCAGCTACAATCATTCGTGGCAACGCTGGTGAAATTGCCTCTTTAGGTGGTTTTGCCTGGAATGCCAAAGGTATTGATGCGGGTTCAGGCAGTGGCGATCTTGACGAAATTACGCGTAAAACTGCGCAAAAATTGCATTGTACAATTATTGCCAGTGGCGTAACAGACACAATTAGCGATGGTCAAAATATCGCTCATGTTTACAATGGTACCCCGCTATTTCAGGCACACGTTGGTTCAGGTGACATGCTCTCAAGCATTGTTGCCGCCTTTGCGGCCATCTGCGATGATTCTTTTGAAGCTGCGCAAACAGCTTGCCTAGTTTTTGCAGCTACTGGAGAATTGCTCGTTAATGATCATCCTGAAGTAGGCCCTGGCACATTTAGCATGTATTTGATGGATTATTTAGCTAAAGTCAAAGAAACCGAGATTACAGCTATTGCTAAATTTGATTAAGGAGGTTAGCAATAATGACAGAAGAACTAAATTCATTTCCCCAAGTTTTGACCATTGCTGGGACTGATTCTGGTGGTGGAGCCGGAATTATGGCGGATCTAAAAACTTTTCAGATGCAACATGTTTTTGGGACAGCGGTGGTTGTAGCTGTGACTGCCCAAAACACGCTCGGAGTCCAAGACTCGTTTTTATTACCACTTGAAATGGTCGATGCCCAATTTGCGTCATTAGCCTCAGACTTTAAGATTAAGGCTTGTAAAACGGGGATGTTGGGAGATGCAGCGCACGTCCATCAAGTAGCTCTTAATCTGCAAAAATATGACTTTGGTCCGGTAACCATTGACCCAGTTATGGTGGCTAAAGGCGGAGCGCCTCTTCTTAGCCAAGATGCTATTACCACCGTTAAAAATGAGCTATTGCCGCTAGCTAACCTCATTACGCCTAACTTGCCTGAAGCAGAAGCTCTTACCGGAATTAAGGCTACTAGTGAACAAGAATATCCCCAATTAGCACAAAGTCTGCAAAAAATGGGTGTAAAAAACGTGCTTATTAAAGGCGGACATTCTAACGCTGAAGTTGTGAGCGATTACGCTTTATTAGCAGATGGCACCGACTTTTGGGTTAGCAGTCCACGGACGCACACTAACAGGACTCACGGCACTGGTGATACTCTTGCAGCCGCCATTACTGCTCAATTAGCTCTAGGCCATACTCTCAGTGAAGCAATTAAAATCGGCAAACAGTATGTCACCAAGGCGATTGAACAAACGATTCAGGTTGGTCACGGTCATGGACCACTTAATCATTGGGTTAAGGTAGATTAGGAGGAGATTATGGCTCAATTTAACGCAACACAATTAACTGCATATTTCGTCTGCGGGACACAAGACTTGCCAGCCGGAAAGACTTTACCTGAATTAGTCGAAGAAGCTTTAAAGGCAGGTATCACTGCTTATCAGTTTCGTGATAAAGGACCAAAGTCAACGTTAAACGAAGATGACCGCTTACCAATGGCAAAAGAGCTTCATGAACTTTGCCAAAAATACCATGTTCCTTTCTTCGTTGATGATGATGTCAAACTTGCCCAAAAGGTTGGTGCCGAAGGAATTCATGTTGGACAAGACGATGAAGATATTTCCCGGGTAATAAAAGATGTACAAGGAAAAATGATTGTCGGTTATTCTTGTTCAACAAGTGCTGAAATAAGTCTTGCGGATCATATTAGCGGAATTGATTATTACGGTAGTGGTCCCATCTTTGCTACTCAGTCTAAAGATGATGCTGATCCAGAAATTGGAATTGCTGGACTGACAGAATTGGTCCAACAAACGGACCGTCCAATTGTTGCAATTGGGGGTATTACAGAAAAAGATTTAACCCAAATTGCGGGCACTAAAGCTGCCGGCGCCGCTGTTATTTCAATGATCGCACAAAGCAGTAATATTGCAGAAACCGTGGCCGCTATGCTAAACGCTAATTGGTAGCATTAAAACTGCCCGCTATTTTAAACACACAAAAACTCCGTTTATTAGCGGAGTTTTTTATTGATTTAATTTTAAATAACTAACTACCGTCTCATGTTACTTTAGCCCTAATATTCTTATTACAAATTTTTTAAATAAGTTTCATAGACCGGGCACAATTCAAAGGCATAATTACGGTAAGTTCTAGTTGCCAACTTATCTGTTGAGTCAAATTCACCAGTTAAAGTCTGATATTTTGCTTGCGCCCAGCTTAATTGCCGTTGTTGTAAAAAATTCAGTAGTTCTGGTTTTACTGCTCCCATCCAGCTCCACGTTAATTCACGTGGATGATCTTCAAAGGTAAAACAGTAAGCAGCAAGCTGATTTTTTACTCTTAAAACTAGTGGCGCATTTAGCAACTGATCGGAATAAATAACTTCTTGCCATTCTTCTAAAGAAAGATCAGCCACTGGGTTAGCCCGGTGATTTTCTTGGTAATCGGCATAACTTTGCTGGGCTAATTCTGCTATTTGCTCTGGACATTTTTTTAAAGCAGTCAGACTTAAGAGCTCAAAGTTACCCACAATTTTAATTGCTTTGGTCTGCTCTAGAGCTGAAGATAAAGGCATCTTGGGCATAACCGTGGTTCTAATTAAGTGAAAGCCATTGTCCTTTGCCATAGTATTAAAGACTAGTTGCGGAGCATAATCACAAGTAATCAGGGCTTTCTTTTGCTTCTTGCGAGCAACTTGCTCCAGTTCTCCGATCATTTTCTGAAAGAGCCGTTCTTGTTCGGCTAAGGTTACTTGAGGTGAAAGATAAGCAGCAAAATTAAGAGCAGTCGGATGAAAGTCGTTAATCCAATAGGTGCTGGTCCCAATCGTTTTTCCCGCTAAAAAGTAATTTTGTTGATGTTGGGAAAATTTACCCACCATTTCTTTAATCATACGATCAGCGACCACGTTTTTAAGTAGGTCTTTAATCATTTTTATAACTTCTTATACATAATTAATCGTCACTTCACCGAATTTGCTTGATCCCTGCAAAATCACTTTAGGACCACCGCCGATTGAAGTACCATTGATTTCAACTTCACCAAAAACAGCTGCTAAATGATCTTCTATTTGCCAAGATAATGGCAGATAAATTACTACTTCACCCATTGAAGCATTCAGATTAATGACAACCGTATCACCAGCGGCCTTAGCAGAATCAAGATAAACATTAGTTTCACCTAAAGTAGAATTAATCGTCACACTTTCTAAATTTTGTGAGTGAACGTAACGTGAGACCTCAGATAAACGCTGATTAATGACAATATTGCGGTCGTTTTCATCCCTACTTCTAGAAGAAAAGTTATCGCCTGTGGTTTTAAACTTACCATCTTCCCAGATTTGGTCATATTTATATTGGTGATGATTGATGCGAAATGGCGTGTCACGGCGCCAACCTTTAGCAAAAATCAGGCATAAGCCAACATATACCAAACATGCGGCCAGTAATAAGGTCCACGGGACAATTTTAGTAATATGAAGCGGTCCAGCGTAAACAATTAGTAAAAATGTTACTGAAAAGACCATTCCAAAGATGCTTTTACCAGCAATGCTATTAATCAGTAAAATACCAAAAACGGCTGTCCAAAAAATAGTACTTAAGCCTAAATGAAATGATAAAAGGTGCATTTGATTCATAACAATATAGACTGCTGCAGCAACTAACCCAATGCCCCAAAGTATTTCTTTAATTTTTTGTTTCTTCATGACGATGACCTTCTCTCGTTTAATCGATCACTTAAACTGTGATAATAGCGGCGCGATACATAGACGGTTTTATATGAATCCCGAAAATGAACTTGACAATTTGAGATTGACCTAGTTAACGCATAGATCTGTTTTAAATTTAAAATTGTTGATTTTGAAATCCTCATAAATTGGCTGCTCAACAAATTTTCTAATTCATAAAGTTTGTAATTGACAGTAAAAGCTTCCGCTTTCGTATGCGCGATTACCTGACGCCCCTCAGTTTCAAAAAACAAAATATCCGCTAGATTTACATAATAGGTTAATTCATCTTTATGACACTCGAGCTGATCAGGTCGTCCATCCAATTCTTGCAATTGGCGATAAATTTGTTCCACTTCGGGGGACAGTTCCCGTGCATGAATGGTAACTGACGGTTCTTCTTGTTCTGGGTCAAGCTCAATTTTCACCTTCAAGATTCTCACCTGCCTTTCATCTGATATTTTTATTAAACGCTAATTAATTTTTAAAAGCCAGTTTATTTTCTCAAGTGGTTACTTTTTTTGCTTAAGTGGTCAAACAAAAAGAGCTAAACTGTAGGACGCAAAATTTTTCTTAGAGTCTGAAAACAGATAAAGAAAAAGAATTTTTCGTCTTTAAGTAGCTCTAGATAGACATATCCTTAAATAATACACACTTTATCTAGTAGGGAGTTAATTAAGTTATCTTTGTCCCATAATTGTTAACAAAAAAGTATAGATGAACCAACTCAAATACCTTTTAGATGATAAATAGATTTTGGTATAACTTTCACTGGTAATTTAATCTTTCTTAGGATAATAATTATCGTCACTAACTGTGGAAAATACAATGGTAAAGATAATGGTATTACATATGTAAAAATGTTTGCGTTCTATTCCAGATAAGCATTGCTTTACTGCCAGTGTACATTTTATTTATAACTAAATATCTTCATTTGCGCCGTGTGCTAGACAGCTCATCACACCTTTATAAATTAGTGATTAAGCCTCAAATTTATGTAGTCACAGTCACATATAATTTGTACGTTATTTTCATTAGTTAAAAGTGGTTAAATAGATTTTCAATTATGATAATATCATCTTTTATTTCAAATCAATAACAAGTCACTGACCAAGTGTTTGTATTAATCTTAATAATCCTTTTTTTGCTGTTTCGAATCATTGCTCGGTCGTATATTTGATATAATTGTATTCATGCTTGTCAAAGCTAAACAAATGATTGCTTAATAGTCTGTGAAGAATTTACATTCTTGCCTGATCAAACTGATAATTTTATCAATAAGACAAATCTTAACTTTTTATACATCAAGTGATAAAGAAATTCAGTAACAAATATAAACATACTATATGACACTAAAAATATCACAAAGTTTTTCAAAATATGCCAAGCACTATAATTTATGCATCATAGCTAAATTGATATTAATGACGGTAATAAAAAAACAGATTGATACTATATTAATAACTATGTCTAGAAGATACTGTCGAAATCGTCACTTCAATCACCTTTTGCAACATTTACAAATGAAAGACTTGAGACTGGTTATAATAATTGTGAAACTTTACTTTTGAATGAACTTAATATTATTAACTCAAAACTTTTTCGAAAGTAATTATATTAAATACATATTTTGAAAAGTAATCCATTCCTTAGCTAAATTTTTCCGTATTAGAACTTTTTCTTGCTTTAGCCATCGTGATTGCTAACGGGACTTGCATGTTTGCTTTTTCTAATAACTTTGAAGCTTCTTTAAGTGAAATATTAGTACAATCACAAATTATTCTTTCAGCTCGATTAATTAATTTATTGTTAGTAGGTTTAACATCAATCATTATGTTTTGATATACTTTTCCTTGCCTTATCATGACACCAGTTGAAATCATATTAAGAATCATTTTTTGAGCCGTTCCTGCTTTCATTCTGGTTGACCCAGTGATTACTTCTGGTCCTACTACGGCTTCAATTGGAACCTTTGCTATTTTCCCTATTTTACTGTTTTTAACACATGCAATAGAAATTGTGAGCGATCCGATCTTTTTAGCATACTTTAGACCACCAATTACATACGGGGTTCGCCCACTAGCAGCTAATCCTAACACAATATCAGCAGATGATAGCTTTATTTTTTTTAAATCTTTTTCAGCCAGTTTTTCAGAATCTTCGGACTTTTCAATGGCAGTATACATTGCTGTACTACCACCAGCAATTAATCCAATAGCTCGTTGAGGGCTAATTCCATAAGTAGGAACCAATTCCACAGCATCTAAGACTCCGAGTCGACCACTTGTACCTGCACCAATATAAATTAAACGACCACCCTTCTTATAATTATGACTTGCTAAGTCAATTGCTTTCGCAATTTTAGTTTTTTGGGTACCTACAGAGACTGCAACTTTTTGATCTTCTGTGTTGATAGCTTTCACCATGTCAAGAGTAGACATAGTATCAATGTGTATGGTATTGGGATTTCTTTGTTCAGTTATTAAATCTTTAATGGACATGTTTTCTAACTCTTTCTAATATTTTTAACTATCCTCTTTTAATTGATTGGTTAATAGTTCGGTGTTTCTCATTTTTTCCTTTAAATTTGGTACGTTATTAATGGAAGCTAAATAAATTAAACTTGATATATACATTTCGGAAAGAAGTGAGTCAATTGCACCTATACGCAATAACTTTTCTCTATCTGGCAGACTAACAATTATATCAGCAATGCTTAATAAAGCTGATGCCTGTCCTCGTGTAATAGCTATAATGGGAGTCTTGTTTTTCTTTGCTTGTTTAGCTATATAAATTATTTCTTCAGTTAGTCCACTATAAGAGAAAATTATTACTACATCCTGCGGTGTAGAATAATATATTCTTTCAAGTGCTATATGAGAATCGTCATTATAGCATACACTCTTGCCACTTCTAATAAATTTAAAAAACAAATCTTGTGCTGCTAATCCCGAAGCTCCCACTCCTTCGATATAAATCTGATTTGCTTTCTGCAATTGCACTACAACTTTTTGTAATGTACCAACATCTAGTAAAGCATAAGTACTTCTTAAGTTATTTATAACATTCCGATAAAATATTTTGATAATTTCTTCAAGAGTATCATTAGGACTGACGAAGGTATTTAATTCTGAAATTTCATTTTTTGACACTCCTTTTGCTAATACAATCTTAAAATCTTTCAGTCCTTTAAATCCCATTTGTTGACAAAAACGAATTATCGAAGCCGAACTTGTCCCGGTTTCAGTTCCTAAGTGTTGCGCATCTAAGTTTAAGAATGTATTAGAATTTTTCAAAAGATAATCCGCAATTTTTTTAGAAGATCCTTTAAAGTTGGAATAATTATTTGTTATTTTATTTATAAGATCCATCCTAACAGCCGCCCTTTCGATGATTATTATATAAAATTATTACATATATAGTAATAATTTTATTATATATCATTAAAAGAGGGCCGTGAATTAATATATTAGTTGCCGCCCTCTTTTATTAAATATCAAATTAACTTATTTATTTCTTTCTGCATAATAATCATTTGTTCAATCAATGATTGTTCCGACATTGTTGTCATAAATTGATCTTGAGCATGAATTAATAGTAATGAATTTTCTAATTTTTTGTTTAAATCTTCTTGAATAAGTTTGGTTTGAACATTATGAGCTAATACCAATTTATCATCTACCGATTTTAATAATTCTTCAGTTTTATTATAATTATTTCCTCGTGTTTCTTTTAATGCCTCATACAAGTCAGCTCTAGCAGTCCCAGAATAAGTAATTAGCTTAAATATCTCATTTTCTACCTCTTTTGGATCCATATAACTTAACCTTTCTAAAAGCGATATACAAACAAATACATTAATATACCACTTACAATCATTGTCATTACCGCAAAATATATATACCGCTTAAAATTAAATTTTTCTTTATAATCACCATATAGTAAAGTGGAAGGAAAAAGTAGACCGATAGAAACAACATTACCAAAAAACATTAGTGCCTTACATGGCCAAACATCCATAACTACAATGATAATTAAATTTACAATTGCCAACCCAGCGACAAACAATATCGTCCCTTTAAATTTTAATTGAGTTTTCTTAGTGTTATTCATCTTTTTCATCTGGTACATCCGCTTGTTCTTTAGCCAATTCATTTTTGTCATACATCATTACAAACGGCCAATAAATAATAGTAGAAATTAGAATATTTACTAAGCAAAGTATAATGGCACGCCAATCACCGCCAGTAGCTAGAAAGGCTCCAATTGGAGCTGGAAGCGTCCAAGGTGGCTGAACAAACATCATATGTACCCAGCCCAGTTTAAATGAAACCCAAGTTACTGTTGTCATTATAACTGGAGCCATTATAAACGGAATCAAGAATATAGGGTTGAGCATAACTGGAAATCCGAAAATGATAGGCTCATTAATATTAAAAATACTTGGTATTAAACAAGCTCTTGTAATTGATTTTGTATAATTAGCCTTTCCAATACAAATTGCTGCAATTATTAGTCCAATTGTAGCACCAGAGCCACCAATCCAAATAAACCATTGGAAGAAGGTTTCAGGAGCAATATGGGTTGGTTGTAAGCCATGAGTCATTCTTTCAGCATTTTCACTAAAATATTGCAGCCAAATAGGTCTAGCAACGGAGCCAACAATAGAGTCACCATGAATACCAAAAAACCAGAAAAATACGACCAAGATTACAGGCACCAAAACGCCAATAAAAGTATCACCAGCTTTAACAAGTGGCGAAAAAATATTTTGAATTAATACTTCGATATTAATCTTAAATACCACATTAATTAGTGTCATAATCAAAATTATAATTCCAGCCGGAATAATTGCCTCAAATGAATGTGCTACTGAGCTCGGCACTTGTTCAGGCATTTTAAATACCAAATTATGTTGCTTACAAAAACGTAAAATTTCCACCGAACAAATTGCTAGAATCATACATGGGAAAATACCCACTGAACCTAGAGAAGCCATCGGCAAAAGAATATCTCCTGACTTACTAATTATCGGCATAATACTTAATAAGAAAGCAGCAACCGATAATTGACCACCAGCTAATGGATCTAATTTATAACTTTTCGATAAATTATATCCAATGCCAAAACAAATATATAATGACATAATCCAGAAAGTCATCCGATACGGAATTAAAATCTGTTGTACGTGTTTTGTTGCCCAAATATGATAGCCCCAATCATTTGGAATAGGTGGCATTGCAATAATTAGGAAAAAGCTTCCAATAATAATTAATGGGATTGCTGAAACAACACCATCTCGAATAGCCCGTAAATGTCTTTGCTCAGAAATTTTAGATAAAGGTTGGGCAAACTTAGAATCTAGTCTATCAAAGAATTTATTCATGAAAACCACCTTAATTCTCTGTATCCTCTTCAACAAGGTTTAAGACATGCTTTCCCCCCAGCGGACTGTAATCTCTAGGTGGAATGGCTCTTATTTTAATTCCCTTTGCCTCAGCAAATTTTTTAAAAATATCAAATCTATTTCTAACTTGTGGTGCAACCAAAATAATATCCCAAACGCCTTGGTTTATAGCATCTTCAGCTTGTCCTGAACCTACAGCACTGGATTCAATTTGTACTCCGGCTTTTTCAGCCTCGTCTTTCAGGGCTTTCTCAATAATTGCACTAGACATGCCCCCTGAACAGATAAATAACACTTTTTTCATTTTTACTTACTCCTTTTTCTTTTTTCTTTGAGACTCAATAA
Source organism: Lactobacillus sp. B4015 (assembly GCF_026536055.1). NCBI lineage: Bacteria > Bacillati > Bacillota > Bacilli > Lactobacillales > Lactobacillaceae > Lactobacillus > Lactobacillus sp. B4015. Next base: position 67,669 of record NZ_JAFNOY010000006.1, on the reverse strand, counting down.
AATGTTTATACCAATCAAAGCTATCTTTTTTATACCGCTTAAACGTCCCGTTGCCGGTGTTATCTGCATCTACATATACCACACCATATCGTTTATCCATTTCGCAACTGCCAGCAGATATAATATCTATAATCCCCCATGCAATATAAGCTCTGACGTCTACGCCTTCTTTCACTGCTTTTATAATTTGGTTGAAGTGTGCATTAAAATAATCAATTCGATATTGGTCATGAATTTTATGATCCTTGGTCAAAATATCTTTAGCACCCATACCATTTTCGGAAATCATCACTGGCTTATTGTATCGATCATAGACTTTATGCAAAGTGGTTCTTAAACCAATAGGATCAATTTGCCAACCCCATCTAGTTGCTTTTAAAAAGGGATTTTTGGTTGTAGCAACTAAATTGCCTGCGGTTTGATTCTCGTTTTCTTCAACCGAACAAATACTAGAATCATAGTAAGAAAATGTGACAATATCGCATATATTATTTTTTAACAGTTCTTTATCTTGGGCAGAAATTTTAAAATGAACGTCATGCTCCTTAAAGAATTGCTTTGCATAATAGGGATATTCTCCTTTTGCCAAAACATCCATACAAAACCATTGATTAATCTCTTCTACCTTTACCTGTTCTAAATTGTCCTCAGGCTTAGGAGTTAAAGGATAGTAACAAAAGCAAGAAATCATCGCACAAAATTTGCCTTTTATATTAAGTTCCTTGCCCAATTCAATTGTCTTTGCACTAGCAATAAACTGATGATGTAAGGAAAGAAAAATATCATTGTAGCTATATGTACCATTTTGGGGCTTAACTAGCGCCACACCATTATACGGGCTAAAGTAGCCGGCATTAATTTCATTGATTGGCAACCAGTAGTCAATAATTGATCCCCATTTTTGGAGAAGAAAGGACGAGAACCTCATATAGGCATTCACAGTTTTAATTGATGTCCATCCTTTATATTTTTCAACTAAATTGAGAGGAATAGCATAATGATCAATTGTAATAAAGATTTTGATTCCAGCATCATGGAGTTTATTTAAGATCTTGTCGTAATATTCTACCCCCACTGGATTTGGTTTAAGCTCTTCACCTGTCGGAAATAGTCTTGACCAACTAATAGAAAGTCGATAAATATCTAGATCCAAATCTTTTAGCAAATCAATATCTGATAGTCCATATTCATATCCTTTTGTTCCTACTCTAAACGGATAATAATATGGGCTTTCTTTGTTTTTCGCTTCATCAATTTGTTTTTGGGTTAACAGTCTAGTTTCTGTAGTGGCATTACTAGTCCTTGGCAGATAGGGACGGCAATCTTGAGTATCAATACCCTTACCATCTTTAAAACCGCCTTCATACTGACTTGCAGATGTTGCTCCACCCCATAATATATGTTTCACCTCTTAGCCTTCTTTCTTTGTAATCACTTACATTTTTATTATAGCAACTTTTTAAAAATTTGAAATAATATTTCAAAATATTTTTTTGCTTAATCTAAATTTTAAAAAATACTAATTGAAAGCTATTAATTCGATATAATAGTTGTATTTTTATTACAAAGGCTACATAATAAAGATATAATAATATATCAAAGAGGTAAAGAACCATGCAATATCGAATTGGCGTAGACAGCGGTGGGACACACGTAGTCGCAAACGCATATAGTAAGGATTTAAACTCATTATCATCTGTAATTTTTGGGCCTGGAAATATTTTTACAAATGCAGAAGAAGCAGTAACAAATATTAGCTCAGCTATTAAAAATGCTGCAATCAAAGGCCAAACATGTGAAAAAATTTTAATTGGAATTGCCGGATTAGAATCATCACTATCCCCCGAACTATATCTTGATAAAATAAAAACAAATGTAAAAGAAATTTGTACGGATATTCATTTTATAAGCGATGCAAAGCTTGCATTAATTAATGGTTTAAAAGGAAAAGACGGCTTTTTAACTATTGCTGGAACTGGGTCAATAGTTTACGGCAAGCAAAACGAAAAATATTTACGTGCAGGTGGATGGGGATATTTATTGGATGATATTGGTTCTGCTTACCGAATAGCTCAAGAAGCTACTATTAATATGTTGCAAGACTATGATTCAGGTAAACCATGTTCATATCAGCAAACAATTTTTAAATACTTTCACGTACAGACAGTACATGAATTAATCTCTAAATACTATCAGATAGAACATACTCAAATTGCAAATTTCTCACTAGAATTGGCTAAAATTGCAGAAAAAGGTGATCGACAAGCAGTCAAAGTTTTCGAACTTCAAGGAAAACAACTGGCCGAAGAAATAATAAGATTAATTCAAAGGTATCCGGCAAATGAAATTGAATATCGATTAGCTTTATCAGGTTCTGTGTTAATTAAAAATTTAATCGTTCAAAATAAAGTGAAAGAAGTAATTTTAAAAAAATTTCCTCAAATGAAAATTACTATTTCTACTCACAATAATAATATGGCTGTTAATTACATATAAAGCTATAAATTTATCAATTTTGACCATTTTTCAACTTAAAAAAAGAACTAGTTTTCGTTAAATAGCGAAAAGTAGTTCTTAGTTAATAGTATTTTGTTTTATTCTAAACCGACTTTTTTAAAAATATCGTCAACGTGGCGCAAGTGATAGTGGTAATCAAAAGCATCCGCAACATCATCTTCTGAAAGATAATTCATAATTCTACTGTTCTCAACTAATTTTCTAAATGAAATTCCTTCATTCCAAGATTTAGTTGTCAGTTTTTGCACCATATCATATGCGTCTTCACGAGAAAGCCCTGCTTCATCGATTAGTTTAAGCAGCAGTCTTTGTGAATAAATTAAGCCATAAGTTTTATCCATATTCTTGAGCATGGTTTCGGGGAAAACATCAAGATTGGTCAAAATTCGGTTAAATCGATTTAACATATAATCAATGCCAATCGTGGTATCAGGCAAAATAATTCGTTCGGCACTTGAATGCGAAATATCGCGTTCGTGCCAAAGAGTGACATCCTCATACGCCGTTACAATGTGCCCACGCAAAACCCGCGCCATTCCACACAGATTTTCTGAGCCAATTGGATTGCGTTTATGCGGCATCGCGGATGAACCCTTTTGTCCCGCACGGAAATGCTCTTCAACTTCATGAATTTCCGACCGTTGCAAGCTGCGGATTTCTGTTGCCCAATTTTCAATGCTAGTGGCAATTAAGGCTAGTGTAGCAATGTATTCTGCGTGCAAATCGCGGGGCAAAATTTGACTTGTAATCGGCTGTTGAGTCAGCCCAAGCTGTTGAAGCACACTGGTTTCAATTTCCGGTGGCACATTCGCAAAAGTACCAACCGCACCAGAAATTTTACCGGATTCTACGCCTTTAGCAGCATGTTCAAAGCGATCAATATCGCGGTTGATTTCTGCATACCAGCGAGCCAGTTTTAAACCAAAAGTAGTAGGTTCAGCTTGCACACCATGCGTGCGACCCATTTCAACGGTATTTTTGTATTTACGCGCTTTTGCTGCAATCGTCTTTTTCAATTCCTGCAAGTCTTGCCTAATGATTTCATCGGCTTGTTTGAGAATATAACCTTGGGCAGTATCAACAACATCAGTTGAAGTCAGGCCAAAGTGAACCCACTTTTTCTCCGGGCCAAGGCTTTCAGAAACCGTTCTAGTAAATGCGACAACATCATGATGCGTTACTTGTTCGAGTTCAGCCACTCTTTCGGCTGTAAAACGAGCATTTTGCGCAATTTTGACAGCATCCTCTCGTGGCACTTCGCCGATTTCGCTCCAAGCATTTGTCGCAGCAATCTCAACTTTTAGCCAAGCTGCATATTTATTTTCATCTGACCATATTTTGCCCATTTTGGGGCGAGTGTATCGTTCTAACATCAATTACATTTCCCAAGGATTACGTAAAACAATTGTTTGTTTACGTTCTGGTCCAACCGAAACGGTCACCAGCGGAACGCCAACTAACTCAGCAACACGGTTTAGGAATTTTTGCGCATTTTCAGGCAAATCTTCCCAGGTTTTGGCATTAGTAATATCTTCTTGCCATGCAGGTAATTCTTCATAAACTGGCTTGCAGCGCTCTAATTCTTTTAGACTGGCTGGATAGTAATCGATTTCTTGACCATCTAGTTCATATGCGGTCGCAATCTTAATTGTGTCAAAACCACTGAAGATATCAAGCAAGTTCAAGCTTAAGCCGTTAATGCCAGCAACTCGTTTAGCATGACGCAATGCAACGGAGTCAAACCAGCCAACCCGCCGTGGTCGACCGGTAACTGTGCCGTATTCATGAGCAGTTTCACGGATGCGGTCGCCAGTCTCATCAAGAAGTTCTGTTGGGAATGGACCAGCACCAACACGAGTAGTGTAAGCCTTGCAAACACCAATTACAGTGTTTAGTCGGTTAGCGCCAATCCCAATTCCGCTAGCAATTCCACCTGAAATTGTATTTGATGAAGTTACAAATGGGTATGTTCCTTCATCTAAGTCGAGCATAATTCCCTGTGCACCTTCAAACAGTACTTTTTCATCGTTATCTAGCGCATCATTAACTAATACAGAAGTATCAGTTACGTATTTTTTCATTTTTTGGCCGTATTCATAGTACTTGTTGAAGATTTCGTCATAATCAAGTTCAGGCTTGCCATAAATTTTAGTAAATAATTCGTTTTTAGCAGCTAAATTAGCGCGTAATTTTTCTGCAAATGTATCTTTTTCAAGTAAATCACAAACTCTAATACCAATTCTTGAAGCCTTATCCATGTAAGTTGGCCCAATACCATTTTTGGTTGTGCCAATTTTATTTGCACCTTTTGCTTCTTCTTGATACTCGTCTTGCTTAATATGATAAGGCATGATGACATGAGCACGGTTGGAAATTCGTAATTTGCTGGTATCAATCCCATTTTTTTTAAGGTTTTCAAGTTCACCTAATAAAACCTCTGGGTTAATTACTACACCATTACCGATAACTGCTCCTTTAGCAGATGCGAAAATACCGGATGGAATTAAGCGCATCTTAAAAGTTTGATTATCGATTTCAATTGTGTGCCCAGCATTATTACCACCATTGGAACGAACGGAGTAAGCTGCTTCCTTACTCAAAAAATCGGTTATTTTACCTTTTCCTTCGTCGCCCCATTGGCTACCAACAACTGTAACTGCTGTCATTTTCCTTCACCTCATTAAAAATCTACAAATATCACGTAAATAGTCTAGCAATTTAAGCTATCATAGTCAAATTTAAATGCGAATTATTCTGACTAATCTATTTTAAATAGTTCGATTTTTATATTGACAAGAATATGCTTTTTGATTATAGTAACTTGGTTTGGAAAAAGACATTTAAATAGGAGCCGATTTACTTATGAGTAATTATTTTAGTGTAGAAGCCTTTGATTACGATGATATTCAACTTGTTCCTAACAAAGGAATTATCAAAAGCCGTCATGATGCGGATACCAGTGTTAAGTTTGGAAGCCGAACATTTAAAATTCCGGTTGTTCCAGCAAACATGGAGAGCGTGATTAATGACGATTTGGCTATTTGGCTTGCGGAAAACGACTATTACTATGTAATGCACCGCTTTCACCCAGAAAAGCGACTGGATTTCATCAAAATGATGCATGAAAAAGGCCTTTTTGCTTCAATTTCTGTCGGTATTAAAGAGGACGAATATAGCTTCATTGATCAACTATCAGCTGAAAAAATCGTTCCTGAATATATTACGATTGATGTCGCACACGGCCACTCTGTCTATGTCATCGACATGATTAAATACATTAAAGAAAAATTACCGGATACTTTCTTAACTGCGGGAAACATTGCCACGCCAGAAGCTGTTCGTGAACTAGAAAACGCTGGTGCTGATGCTACCAAAGTTGGAGTTGGTCCTGGACGTGCATGTATTACCAAACTTAAAACCGGTTTTGGTACTGGTGGCTGGCAGCTAGCTGCTCTTAGAATGTGTAGTAAAGTTGCCAGTAAGCCACTAATCGCTGATGGCGGTATCCGTTATAACGGCGATATAGCAAAATCTATTCGCTTTGGTGCAACAATGGTTATGATTGGGTCAATGTTAGCCGGTCACAAAGAATCCCCAGGTAACGTTATCAAAATTGACGGTAAAACCTACAAACAATATTGGGGCTCCGCATCCGAAGTTCAAAAGGGAGCCTACCGCAACGTTGAAGGTAAACAAATGCTTGTACCATATCGGGGACCAATTGCTGATACCTTGACCGAAATGCAGGAAGACTTGCAATCTTCTATCTCTTATGCTGGTGGTAAAACGCTCAGTTCAATTAAGCTTGTTGATTATGTTATCGTTAAAAACACCATTATGAACGGTGATAAATAGTTGCTAATTTATCCAGATAAGTAATTTGTTATAGCATAAAATAACTATTTCCGTTAAAATAATAATATCTCAGTGCGATTAGGTAGCAGCACTGGGATTTTTTTGTTTTAGCTAATAATTAAATCTTAGAAGATAACTGGTTGAGCCAAGATCTAGCAGATCTTTGATTGTCATAACAATAACCAAATAATAATATATTTTAAAATTTTTCTTGAAAATCATTTTAATTGCCCTTACGATTGGTTTTGTCAAAGCTTGATAAGATATTTTGATGTAGGAGGTTCAAAGCATTGATGAAAGAAAAATTTAGCGGTATTGAAGAATTTAAGGATATTGAAATCGCATATATGCGTAGAACGGGTGCTTATGGCCCGGGAAATAATCAATTAATGGACGATTTCAAAGCACACTTAAAAGAGCATAACTTACTCACAGACGATAGCACCATACTTGGGATAGCAATGGATGATCCAATCCAAACGCCACCAGAAAAGCAAAGATATGATGTAGGTATTATTATCACCGATGGCGAAAAAAAGATTGATTTACCTACTCGTAAGATTCCTGACGGACGTTACGCGATCTTTGAAGTTGCTCATACCGTTGAGAGAGTATCACATTTTTGGGAAAATATTCAAAATTTAACGAGTGATTTACCGGTAGATAACACTAAACCAATAATTGAGCGGTATGCTTCTTCAAAAGTTTCAGCACACTTATGCGAATTTTGTATTCCTGTGAGATAAATTAATGAAAAAGGTAAGTTATTAATGGAAAAACAATCATGGGTATTATGTCCTACTTGCAATAGCAAGACCCGAATTAAGGTACGTGAAGATACAGAGCTATTAAGGTTCCCACTATTCTGTCCCAAGTGTAGACACGAAAATCTAATTAATATAAAACATGGAATTATTACAGTTATTAAAGAGCCAGACGCGAAGACGCAGAGCCAATAATTTGTAGGAGATACTCTTACAGATTATTGGCTCTTTAATTTTTGAATGTGATATTTAATTGATTTCACACTAAGTTGCCAAAGATTGTTACCAGATACTTGCCTAGCAATTCATTGAAAAAATAATAAGGCCCCGAAGTTAGAACAACTTCGAGGCTTTTATTATGACTAAATTAAGATTTTAAATCTTTGACACAACTATCAAACCGTATTCATAGAATCGGGGCTCTATTATACCAGTGCTTTATCTTGGCAGTCTGTCTGCTCTTGCTAAAAATGACCGAAATGGGCTGTGGGGCTCAGTTTGATACCAATAGGCAACCGTCGAAATATCATCTGAGCGCTCATATAAGCCAATATCATCATTGCCAATATCCTGAAAAGTTACTTTTAACCGGTTGGAAAAAGCGATGGGATCCGACAAGTGCCAGCTGTACAAACCATGCCGGGGCAGTCCATCATTACCACAAGCATGAAAAGAATTAGGATTGGGTTTCCCAGCGCTGAACAGGTCACGGGTATGATCCTACGTTTCATGAAATGGATAGCCCTGAAATGTCGTAGAATAAGTGTAAGTTTGTGGCAATTGACCGTATTCATGCTTTTGAAAGGCCCACGCACCACCAAAGATTCAATCCCAGGATCTTATTTTGACCCTGAGAAGTACATGACAGCAACGTTGAAAATGTTTAAAGCAGTAAAGCAAAAGTATGGCTCAAAATTTCAGTTAATTCGTGATGTTCACGAAAGACTAGCTCCTAATCAAGCACTACGTTTTGCTAAAAAAGCAGAAAAATATGATCCATACTTCTTAGAAGACAACATATTATCCCCTAATCAAAATGAATTGCTGAGATAGCTCCGAAATCAATCGGTCACACCACTGGCGATAGGTGAATTATTTAATAACGCAATGGAATGGAAGGAGCTGGTTCAAAATCGCCAGATTGATTTTCTGCGCGCACACGTTTCTCAGATTGGAGGAATAACTCCTGCCCTTAAGCTTGCACACTTTTGTGAAATCTTTGGTATTCATATGACTTGGCATATCCCACCAGACATACTCCTATTGGGATTGCAGTCAACACTCATTTGAATATTCACCGTCATAATGCAGCTATTTAAGAAAATGTGCCCGTCCCAAAGAACACTAAAAAGTTATTTGGCAGAATTCCTGAAGTTAAAAAAGGATACTTTTATCCAATCAAGCGCAGCGGTATCGGGGTAACTTTTGATAAAGAAATGGCAAAAGAGTTTCTGATCGTATACTGTCCTCATGAGTGGTCCCAAAGCAGAATACCAGATGGAACATTCGTTACGCCTCAAATCAACTTAACATAATAAAGTGTTCTAATTATTTTCCAGAATCGTTTTTTACATTACCTAATGACAAAATTTGTTTTGTAACGCATATAATTTCGAAAAACTCATACTTTCCGAGGCTTAAAAAGCGAAAAAGACGGAATTCATCACACAGGATTTATTGAGCAAAATATACCAAGGGCAATACATTTCTAACAAGTTGCCTTACCAACAACAGCTTGCAAAGATATACCAAGTGTCAAGATTTACAATTCAAAAAGCAATTGCAGACTTAGTAGACATGGGGATCGTTTCCGCTGTTCAAGGATCTGGTATCTTTATTAATGAGAAAGCAATAGTTAACCCTCTCATTTTCAATTCTATAACTAAAACGCTATATAAACGACTAAATTCTAAAATGCTAAAATTTGAAAAACGATGGGCAACACATACTGACCAACAAATTTTTCAGATTAGTCCTGAAAGCAAGGTTTGGTATTTTGAAAGGGTCAGAATCGTCAACTACAAAATCGAACAATTGAAACGCTCTATCATGCCTTTAGCTCTATTTCCAGACTTATCGCAAGACAACATTGAAGGTTCAATTCAGCATTATGTTGAAAACAAGGGGGCTAAAAATATCACATTATATTAAGAACTATATGCCAATAACTGCAAATAAAAGGGAGGTAAAAATTCTTCTATGACCCAATGGAACGCCAATGATGAAAATCTTCAATCGTGCCGTCTTGAGCAACGAAAAAATTTTTGAATACAGTAATATTTCAACAATCAATTATTCAGTCACTTATTTTAGGCCGTATAATAGTGAGGGACAAAGCCTTAGAACACTTTAGTCATATGTTAATTTTTAAGTAAAATTACTATCGCTGTAATTGATTACCGCTTTATTCAACCATTATGGCTCTTATCTCAAGAGCGATTGCTAAGTTAAAGTTTCCTCCAATTGTTAACTTTAGAGCTCTGGCAACCAAAGCATAATCAAACATTTTTTAAAAAATACATATGGATGCTCGTGAAATATATCTTCAACGAGTTCATTTCCCATAACCTTTCCTTTATATACATACATTTGGTAAACCGGAGCTTAAAAAATCCGTCCATGATCTGTCATTATGCCTGCTGATTTTTCTATTAAAAAAATGTGTTCATTTACTAAATGTCACGGGTTAAATCATTATCAAAAACCTTAATTCCTAAAACTGCTTCAAGATCTTCATTAACTTTATTAAAAATATTTTTTTACCCTCCTATACTTATTTGATAAAATTAAGTTAAAAATAATGTTATTAAGTTTAGGAAAGAAAAAAATGAAATGGAAAGCTTTAATCTCAATATCTATCAATACCTTATCTTTACTAGGAATGGGTTTATTTACAAATACGCAAACGGTTTCTGCCGTCAAAAATAATATCTTTTTGCCTGGAAACATACATATATATGATCATAAAGGAAGAGTAACTAAAAAAGTTTTTAGAAAAAAACAAGAGCTAACATATACTTCTATCAAAAGCATTAAAAAACAAGAATTTTATCGCATTGGCAAAAATAAGTACATTAAGTCGAACAGTGTTTTTCGTATTAATCAGGCTGAACATAAAAAGCCAAATCAAAACGCTAGCAAATATGATACAACAAAAAATGCTGCCAGCCTAATGGACTTTATTTCCAGTGATACTTCGCTAACTTCTGCGCAAAGAAAAGAGGCTCAGAAAGCTGCCAATTTACTTAGAACAGGAGAAATAGTTGATCACACACCAACAGGAGACAAGTCATGGGGAAAACCATCATGGTTTGATGAATGCGTTAGTTTAGGTGACAAATCAGACTCTACGAACGCTTTAAATATCAAAGCAACACTCATTAGTCTTGAACGTGTTAACAAGGAACGGGCTGCTGTAGGTATTAATGAATTAAAGGTTTCACCAACTTCAACAGCTATTTCAATGATCGATGCTGATTACCAAAAAAAGTTTGAATTTGATCATCCACTACATTATGGTTATCGTTTTAATAGAGAAAACCTGTCACTTGGTAGCGGAGAACCAGTTGGAATGTGGATGACTGAGAAAAATGATTGGCTGTGGAATGTAAATAAAAATCCTAGTTTAGCGCCTTTCGAATTTTCACCTAACTGGAGAGATAAGGACTATGATGATGCAATTTTAGGTTTAAACGGTTATAAGACAGCTGGTCACTATACTAACTTGGTGGATAAAACATATCGTGTAATGGGGTTAGCTCGTATAATAGATATAGAATTCAATTACGGTTCATACAACGCTACTAGTCAAGGAGAAGATGGCGCAATTTCTGTTGCTCAGTACAAGAATCTGGTTAATGAGTGGCTAGAAAAGTAAATTTTATTAATTTATAATGTTATAAATAAAAAAAGTCCTGTCAATAGTATAAATAAACCAAAATAATCTATCAATAGGATTTAATATAGTGCCAAAAAACGTTGAACTTGTCTGCTCAAAGTTTTTTAATGGTCTATAAAAATAGTTTTCCTCCAGTCTCTTTTTATTTTTAAAGGAAAAAATGAAAAAGAAAGTTCTTATCTCGATGCTTACCATAGCCTTAATGTCAGTGGGAGTAGAATCAATTACGGGTACGCAAATTGCTTTTGCAGCTAAAAATGAAATAATTTTACCGGGTTATATATATCTATAATCATAGCGGTAAAAGAACCAAAAAAGTTTACAAAAAGAGAAAGCGCTTGTCTTACACTTCCATTAAAAAGATTAATGGCCAAAAATACTATCGTGTTGGTAAAAACAAGTATATTCATCTGTATGATGCATTCCCAATTCAGCCAAATAATTATTAAAAATCAAATAAGAATGATCCTTCAAAAAATGATGCTAGCTTAATGGACTTTATTGCAAATAATCCTTCATTAACTTCCGCCCAAAGACAAGAAGCTCAAAAAGCAGCCAATTTACTCAGAACAGGTATAATAGATGACCAAGTACAAAAAGTAGCCCCTTCATGGTTTAATACTTATGTTAATCTAGGTGGTAAAAATGATGCTACTAGCAGTGCAAATATTCAAGCTTCACTTCAAAGTCTTGAACGTGTTAACAAAGAACGAACTACTGCAGGTGTAAGAAGTCTGAAGATATCACCGATTTCAACAGCGATCTCAATGATTGATGCGGACTATCAAAAACAAGGCTTTTTAAATCATCCAAAATTTTATGGTTATCGTCAAAACCTCGAGAACCTTTCTGCAGGTTCAGAAGCAATTAGCAACTGGATGACTGAACAGGAAGACTGGCAATGGAACGTAAAGAAAAATCCTAGTTTAGCTCCTTATGAATTTTCACCTAACTGGCAAGATCCAGCATATACACAGGCTGTTTTAGGCTCAAACGGATATAGAACTGCTGGTCATTATACTAACTTTAGTAAATAAAGAACATCGAGTAATGGGTATGGCCCATATGACGCAAACTCCTTACGGGATTGTTGATGCATTTAATGCCACAAATCAAGGCGAAGATGGAGCAATTACACTAACTCAGTACAAGAATTTAATTAAACAATGGTTGAGTAAATAAAATATTTAAATTTAGGGCTAAACTCTAGAGCACTATAATCATTTTCAAACAAAAAGCGCCTCAACAAGGCATAATAACTCTTGTTGTGACGCTTTTTACTATATGAATTTCTATCGTATTACCAGCTTACTGCTTTGCTTACATATTACTGCCCGAATTTCGGCATCAGTGACTAAGTTAAAGTCGCCGCCAATCGTCAGCTTAAGAACACTAGCAGCTAATGCATAATCAAGCATTTCTTTTTTCGAAAATTCGTGCAAAAGACCATGAGTCAAGCCTGCAGCTACGCCTTTCCAGACACGCATTTGATAAACCGGAGCTTCAAAAACCTACCCATGATCAATCATGATGGCTATCCATTCTGAGTCTTCTACTGAATGAATGTTGCGCAAAATGCTGGCAACCGTTTGGCACTTAGGATATTTAGCCGAAATTTCTTTCATTCCTTTAATGAATGCATCCGTTTGCTCAATGCCGCGGGTCGTGTCATTATCAAAAGCTTTAATTCCTAAAACGGCTCCAAAATTTTCATCATGTGCAAGACAAATATCAACATACGGCATTAGTTTTACCATTGTTGCTTGTGCCTATTTTGGTGACCCCATTTTTCCGTGATAGTTAAAATCGTTCACAACTTGAATATTATGTTTTGAACAATACTGACATACTTCCAACACTGCCTGACACATCTTTAGCGAAACCGCTGTTGTAATACCCAAAAAATAGCTTGTATCTGTCAAAATCTGCGACCAATCGTATTCTTTCGCCTGCAAGATTACAAAATAACTACTTGTACGGTCATAACCCACGCTCGTGTTGCGGACGCTAGCCCTCACTTATTAAAAAAATAAATTTCTAAACGGAGGACCGAAGAACTTAGGGTGTTTACGCTATAACAGCGCAAGGGCGGCTCGCTGGATGGTGGGTTAATGGAAGGCTGCTTTAGCATCTTAAAGCGGAAAATGCTCTATGACTTTGAAAAGATCTTCAAGAATTTAAGCGCACTTGAAGAAGCAATCAGAAGATATATTAATTACTACATACTAAAAGAAGCAAAAACACACTGAACGGACTAACCCCGATTGAATATCCGGCGTTAGTCCTCATCAGCTAGGATTTATTAAACTGTCCTAATTTTAGGGTTCACCTCAACTCTTTTTATTATCTTTTTTTAAATTACTGATTCATAATTTTGTTCCATTGACTGATCCAAGCGGACATATGATTGTTTACATAATAAAAGTCAATTGTTTTTGCACGTTTAGCAATATCGCCATACGTTTTGTTAGCTGCTTCAGCCGGCGTTAGCTTAACCTGTGAATTAACCGGTGCATTGTTCAGAGAAGAAGCACTAGCAACCTTCTTTTGAATCGCTTTGCCTAAACGGAAATCGATAAACTTGTACGCTGCATTTGCATTCTTGCTGTTCTTCAAAATACCCATGTTATCATAATTAGCGTACGTCCCCGAGACTGGAACAATGTATTTCAAGCTTGCATCAGTGGCTTGCAGCATGCCGACTGCATAATCGCCAACAACGGCAGCACTAATTTCACCGGTTTTAAACATATTACTCAGGTCTGAACTTTGTGAATATGTCTTTACGACATTTGGTTTCAGATCTTTAATTGCTTTAAAAGCAGCTTTACCATTATCACTAGGCACGGCAACTTTGGCATGATCTCCCGCAATATAAAGCATCGCTGGTCCAAACGTAGTAGTGAAGTCAGGAATAGCAATCTTGCCTTTTAAATTACTAGACCACAGGTCATTCCAATCCTTGATGTGCACTTTTTTCGGATTGTAAATAATACCTAAACTGTTAAGCGTATAAGGAACGGTATTAGTATCCTTGGCTAATTTTTGCTGGTCACTTGATAAATACTTAAAGTTTTTAATTTTGGAAAAATCCAGTTTCTTGAACAGTTTCTTTTTAGCACCCGTAACCGCATTGTTTTGAGCTAAATCAATAACATCAACTGCAGAATTAGGATTATGCTCAATTTGTGTCAGTCTGGTTGAGCTATCCCCGAACTGGGTGGTAATTTTAACGTTATTTTGCTTAGCAAAAGGATTAAGAACATCCGAACGCATTTGTTTGGTTGACAGACCAAAGGTAGAAACAACCAGTTTGGCATCACTTGATTTTGAAGAACAACCGGAAGTAGCAATCGCTACTCCAGCAGCAACCAAGCCAGTAGCCAGTAAACACACTTTTTTAAATTTCATAATTAGACCTTTCTGAAATAAATTGACTATTTTAATAATGGATGAAGATGTTTAGCCGGAAGAGTTAAGGTAACTTCATCTCCTGAACTACGCATCTTTTGACGCGTCTCCTCAACTTGAAATTCACCAAGTTTGGAATGAACAGTGTACTTGAAGCTTTGGCCCAGGTATTCGCGGTTAATAATCTTGCCGGTAAAAGTATTTTCGCCGGCAGTTTCCGAATTTAAGGCAATATTTTCAGGACGAATAGTTAGAACTTTAGCATTTGAATTGGTTTCTTTAGTAGCTAAAACCGTTTCAGCGACTTTAATATGATATTTATCTTGACAGCTATCTGGACTGACCGGTATGAAATTATCATATCCGATAAAGCGAGCAACATATTCTGTACGCGGATGGTGGAAAATGGTTTGTGGCGTATCAAATTGGTCAATACGGCCGTGTTTCATGACTAGAACTTTGTCAGAAATGGCAAAGCATTCTTGCTGATCATGCGTCACAAACAGCACAGTCATTTTCATTTTCTTTTGGAGACGAGAAATTTCTTCCCGCATCTTCAATCTCAATTTTGCATCGAGGTTGCTAAGTGGTTCATCCATCAACAATAATTCTGGGTTAATAACTAAAGCTCTTGCTAAAGAAACTCGCTGTTGCTGACCGCCGGAGAGCTGTGCCGGAAACTTAGTTGCCAGATCATTTAAGCCGGTCATATCTAGCATGGCAACAACTTTTTCTTTAATCTTACTTTGGGCCATCTTGCGCATTTTCAACCCAAAGGCAACATTTTCAAAAACGTTTAAGTGTGGAAATAATGCGTAACTTTGAAAAACCATGCCGAAGTTTCTCTTGTATACTGGCACTTTAGTAATATCCTTACTGTTGACCAAAACCTGTCCCGAGGTTTCTGGAATTAAGCCAGCTATGATTCTCAGCGTAGTGGTTTTCCCGCATCCTGAAGGACCAAGTATTGAAACAAGTTCCCCATTTTTGATTGAAAAAGAAATGTCTTTTAAGACTTTAGTCTTACCGTCATATGATTTTGCTAAATTTTTAACTTCTAAATCTGCCACTATAATAACCTCTATTTAGTAATATTCTTAATGCCAATTACTTTTTCAACTAAAAACATCATAAGTGCGGTAAAAATCATTAATAATACGGAGATTGCAGATACGGTTGGATCATAGTTGTTTTGCAAGTAGTTTAAAATTGCTGGTGGCAACATGGTTAGAGATGGTCCGTTCATGAACAAGGAAATAGGGATATTATTGAACGAGTTGATAAAACACATCATAAAAGCTGCAATAATGCTGGCTTTAATGTTCGGCAAAACAATTAGAAAGAATCCTTTTTTTGGTGAACAGCCGCATATCCATCCTGCTTCTTCAATATGGTTGTCCATTAGCAACATGCTAGCAGTGATTAAACGGATAACATAAGGTAAACAAAGCAAGAAATGACCAATAATTAAACTGATAAAGATTGGTACCCTTAGAGTAATGACAACTGCTTGATAAAGTGCAAACCCAATTACTATTTCTGGAATCAAAGTAGGACTCAGGAAAAATGACTGAAACCAAGCAGCATGGTGAATATTGTAATGAGTTAAAGAGTAAACCGCAGGAATACCGATGATAAGTGCTAAAAAGCTGGCAATTAGGGCAACAATCAGACTTGTTTCAAAACCGGTAATGAAATCTGGTTCCTGAAAAATGTTACTGTACCAAGAAAATGTAAAACCTTTTATAGGTAATGAAATTGATCTTTCATTATTAAAAGAAGTAATCACGACTAAAATTAAAGGCAACATGATTAATGCCAAAATAATAATCGAGATTGTCGTTAATGTCTTATTTTTACGATCAAGCATTATCAGGCCTCCGATCTAAGTAGTGGCTCATTCGTCGCATAATCCACATTGAAAGAGCAGAAATGAGAATCAGAATCAGAGCAATCACGCTTGCGTTTTGCCAATTTCCTAAGGTCATAGCCTGCTGATAAATCAAAGTAGACATCACAAGATGCCGATTTCCACCAAGAATCTGCGGTGTAGTATAAGCTGTCATGGAACCAGCAAAAACAAGAATGCATCCGGTTAGGATACCCGTGGTTAGCTGAGGAATAACAACTTTAAACAATGTATGCCAAGGATTGGAGCCGAGGATTGCGGCTGCTTCCTCGATTTCTACATTTAATTCCGAAATACTACCCACTAACGAATTAATCATGATTGGTAAAAACAAATAAACAGAACCGATAATAATAGCGGAATTAGTGTAAAGAATATCAAGTGGCACGTTAATTAGGTGTAGCGCTAATAAAAACTTATTAATAATGCCATCATGACCCAAAATGATAATCCACGCAAAATTTCTTACCACAGCATTCGTTAACATTGGGAATAAAATCAACAGACTTAACACCTGTCTCGCGGTCGTCTTCTGTCTGCCTATCCAGAGAGAAATTGGTAATCCCAAAATTAAAACAACCACAACTGTAATAATTGCAATTAAAAAAGTACGCCCAATAACTTCCCAGTTATAAGAGCTTTTAAGAAATTGTGTATATAGAGCAAAGAAACCATTAGAACTTTGAAAAGTTGGAATCGCGATTTCAATAAGTGGAAAAAATGTAAACACTAAAACTCCCAAAAACGCTGGAATTATCAACCAGACCGCTGACTTTCGATTCATATATTACCTCCGCTTTGTTTTTAGATTAGCTATTTTTTAAATATATGTCAAGATAAATTCGAATAAAATCTGCATTATCTTAAATAAATGTTTGATATATATAAATATTTTAGCTTTATATAGTTAAAATATCATAATTTTTATTTAAAAAGCGAACATTGCTTAAAAAACTAATCTTACAAAGCGAACTAATTTAAACCAAATTATCGCGCACCAAACACTCAGCAATTTCAACCGTGTTGCTGGCAGCACCACGTAACAAGTTATCGGCCACTACCCACATGTGGAACGCTCCGGCGTTTTCTTCATCGGCACGGATTCGGCCCACAAAGGTTTCACGCTTGCCCGCTGCTTGTAGTGGCTGCGGATAAAGCTGCTTTGACGGGTCATCTTGTAAAACTAAGCCCGCTGTTTGCGCAATTATTTGCTGAATTGCCTTAACGCTTGCAGCATGATCTTTCACAACAAAGTAGACAGTTTCACCATGACCAATTTCAACCGGAACCCTGACACAAGTTGCGGTAACTTTAATTTGACTGGAGTCCTGGTCATTAAACAAAATTTTCTTAGTTTCATGAATCATTTTCCATTCTTCGTGAGTGTAGCCGTCATTTTCAAAGACATCAATCTGGGGTAGCAAATTAAAGGCCAAAGGATAGTGCTTGCGATTAGCCCCGGTTGGTAAAATTTTGGCTTGAGGCTGTTGCCCATTCAATAAATCTTGAGCCTGCTGCAGCATTTCATCCCAAGCAGCTTTTCCAGCACCGGACACCGCCTGATAAGTTGAAACAATTATCTGGCTTAAGCCAAAACGCTGAAAAATAGGATACAATGCAGCAACCATTTGAATAGTTGAACAATTGGGATTGGCAATGATGCCATGATGATGGGCTAATTGCTCATCGTTTACTCCAGGAATAATTAGTGGTACGTCATCGTCCATCCTGAATGCACTTGTATTATCGACGCAAACCGCACCGCGCTTAACCGCTTCTGGCAATAATTTTTGAGAAACTGCACCACCGGCTGAAGATAAAACCAAATCAACCCCGGTAAATGATTCAGGCGTAGCCTCTTCGACGGTGATTTCACGTCCCTTGAACTGCAATTTTTTTCCGGCGGAGCGCTTTGAAGCCAGTAGTTTAACTTGTTTAACCGGAATATTCGCCTGTTCAAGCTCACTAATTAAACGCTGACCAACCGCACCGGTTGCTCCTAGTATCGCAACGACATATTCTCTCATTTGTTATCATCCTTTGTTACTAAAAAATTCTTAATTCTGTTTACGGCTTCATGTAAGTCTGCATCACTAGCAGCATAAGAAAAGCGGACATGTCCCTCTCCTCCGGGACCAAATGCACTGCCGGGGGTAACGCCGACTTTAGCTTGCCGCGCTAAGTCAAGTGCAAATTTTTCATCGTCTGTCCCGTATTCAGCTGGAATTTGGGTAAAAACATAAAATGCCCCCTCGCTGGTCATCGTCTTTAAGCCCAAATCATTAAGCGCTTTAACCAGGTAGTCACGCCTTTTTTGATAAATTGGTCGCGCCTGTGCTGGATCATCATCGCCATGTTCTAGCGCTTCTGCAGCCGCTGCCTGGGCCGGATTAGACGGAGCTGTCACTAAAAAGGCATGCATTTTAGCAATTGGACTGATCAAATTAGCCGGACCCGCAATATAGCCGATGCGATAGCCTGTCATCGCGTGTGACTTAGATAGGCCATTAATTAAGAGGGTACGGTCGGGCAAATAACGGGCAATGGAAGTATGCTTAATGCCATAAGTCAGTTCACCATAAATCTCATCAGAAATTACATATAAGTGATTTTCTGCAATAATCGGGGCCAGCTGAGCCAAAACGCTGCTAGAACATTCGCGACCGGTAGGATTGGTCGGATAATTGAGCAAAATTGCTTTGGCATGAGGATGCTGCCGTAATGTGTCTTTCAAGGCTTCCGGTGTCAGAACAAAATTGGTTTTAGCGGTATTAATTGGCACCAATTTTGCTTTAGTAAATTGAATTAGCGGAAAATATAAGGCATAAGATGGGGTCGGCACAATAATTTCATCCCCTGGCTGAAACAACGCCAGCATCGCGCAAGCAATCGCTTCTGTCGCACCAACCGTAACAATGACTTCAGTTTCGGGATCATAAGACAAATTTTGTTTGCGTTTTAAATAGGCGCTTATTGCTCGACGCAATTTTGGAGTACCCTTTTGGGCCGAATAATGGGAATCATTATCTAAAATGCTTTGAACAGCTGCTTGTTTAACGTGTTCAGGTGTATTTAAATCTGGTTCTCCTAAAGTTAATTTAATTAAACCCGGAATATCATCAACTTTTTGGGCAAACGCACGAATCCCTGAAGGTGGTATTTCGGCCAAGGGCGTGGCAGTTATTGCAGTTAAATCAGCAGCTAAATGAGGCATTTTAATTACTCCTTTTCTTTATAAGATTTTATCTAAACCAACAATTAATTCATCCAGATCCATGATTTTAGCTAATGCTACTTTTACTCCTTGCATGAACGAGGAGCGGTCAAAAGAATCTTGCCTAATGGTCAGGGCTTCGCCTGGTCCACCAAATAAAACTTGTTCATGAGCAACATAGCCCGGTAAGCGAACCGCATGAACGGGAACGCCAGCACAATTGGCACCACGCGCTGGATTATCGTCGCAGCTATCAGCTTGGGGCTGCTTTTTGCGGCTTTGGGCAATTAATTTAGCAGTGGCGCTTGCCGTACCAGATGGTGCGTCAAGTTTATCGGCATGATGCATCTCAATAACTTCTGCATCCGGAAAATACTGAGCTGCTTCTTGAGCAAATTTCATTAATAAAACGGCCGATAGTCCAAAGTTAGGAACAATAATTCCACCCATTTTTTGTTTACGCGCAATTTCTTGTAATTGTTTTATTTGTTCATCACTTAATCCGCTAGTACCAATGATTGGGCGCATATGATGCTCCAAGGCAAACTTCGTATTAGCGTAAACGGCACTTGGAGTAGTAAAGTCAATCCAAACATCCGCACTAAGATTAATATCTGCTAGTTGCGTAAAGCGAGCTACCGAAGCACTCACTTCACCACTAGTCGTTGCATCTGGTGCCAAAACGCCAACTAATTCACAGTCAGGTAGTTGCGCAATTAAGTGGGCAACCTTTTTTCCCATTGAACCTGTTGCACCAGCAAGTAAAATTTTTTTCATGATTAATTCACTCCTAATTCTTTAGGCAAGCGGTTAAACAAAGCCGTTTCATTTAAGCCTAGATGACAGGCTAACTGTTGTTTTTCTTCCTTATTTAAAGTAACGATTGGCAACCGGCATCCCCCAGCAGCTAATCCTTGTGCATTCAAGACCGCTTTTACCGGTGACGGTGACGGATACATAAATAAAGCCTGCATTTTAGGCACTAATTGTCGTTGCAGCTTACCGGCGAGAGCAATATTGCCCCGAGCTAATTCATCATACATTTGCCGCATAACTTGGCCGTAAATGTGGGAGGCAACTGAAATTACGCCATGTGCTCCAAGCGTCTTGGCAGCTAAAGCCTGCACATCCTCACCCGTATAAACCAAAAAGTCATCTGCAGTGTGCTCGATAATATACTCTAAATCTTCCAGTTCCGTGCATTGCTTGACACCGGCAATTTGCGGATTTTGTGCTAATTCCACAATTGTTTCTTTTGCAATCGTAATTCCTGTTCTGCCTGGAATGTTATAAATCATTAGCGGAATTTGCGCTTTTTTGGCTACAGCCTCAAAATGGGCCTTAATGCCACGCTGGTTAGGCTTGTTGTAATAAGGTGCAACCACTAAAGCTAAATCAATTCCAGGAATTTGACTGACCTCTGCAGTAAATTCCGCGGTTTGTGCCGTGTTATTGCTACCCGTGCCAGCGATGACTGGCACACGGCTATTAACTATCTGTGCAAATTTGGTGTAAAGCTGAATTTTTTCATCATGGGTCATTGTGGCTGTCTCACCAGTTGTGCCGCCAATGACAAATCCCCGGCTGCCCGTTTTAAGCAAATGCTCGGTTAATTCTTCTAAGCCAGGATAATCAACCTCACCTTGTTCATTAAATGGTGTAATGATTGCTGTCATTAAGTCTGCTTGCGTAAAATCCGTCATCTTGTTCTTCCTTTCAATAGAGTTACATGTGCTGCTTAAAGAAACCGACAATTGCATCAATTCCGACTTTAATAGCTTCTTCTTGCGGACTAAAAGTTGCCGAATGAAGCTGTGAATCATCCTGCACGCCTAGCCAAAACATGCTGCCCGGAATTTTAGCTAGTAAATAGCCGAAATCTTCTCCCGTCATTGCTGGTTCCGTTTCTTGATAATTAACAGCAGAATCGTTTTTTAAATAGGTAATCAACTGAGCAGATATCTCCGGATCATTTTCAACTGGCCAATAGCCACCCTGATTAATCTCCAATTTAACTTTTGCTTGAAAACTTTGACCAATACCGGCAGTTACTTCGCGTAAACGTTGTTCAATGCGTTCAATCATCGTTTGCGTTAATCCGCGAATTGTTCCTTCTAAACGTGCATGTCCAGCGATTGCGTTTCTAATCGTCCCCGCCTGGATCTTGCCAATCGTGATTACCCCACCGGCAATTGGATCGATGCTGCGGGAAATAACGGTTTGCACTTGCTCAATTAGAGCTGCCGCAGCCACAACCATGTCATTTGCCCGTTGAGGATAAGCTGCATGCCCATCTTGCCCGTATAAATCGATGTTAACTTCTGCTGCTCCGGCAAATAAAGTGCCATTGCGGCAGCCAATTGTTCCAGTAGGCAGATCAGGAGTAACATGAAGTGCAAAAAATTCATCAGGACGCCACTGACCAGTGAAGACCCCTTGCTCATAAGCAAGTTTGCCCCCATTTTTACTCTCTTCGGCTGGTTGAAAAAAGAACAGCAAATTATCTTTTGGCTGGTGCTCACTAAAATAGTTAAGAACACCCAAGGCTACGGTCATATGGATGTCATGGCCACAGGCATGCATTTGACCATCATGTTTTGAAGAAAAAGGCAACCCCGTTTTTTCTGTTACCGGTAAGCCGTCAATGTCAGCACGATAGCCAATGGTTTTAGTGGGATTGCTTCCCTTGACTCTGACTAAAATAGCAGTTGGCAGTTCAGGCACAGTTTTGCATTCCAAATAGTCTTGCCGAAATTGGTGGATAACCTGTAACAAGTACTTTTGCGTTTGTTTTTCTTCTAGGGCTAATTCCGGTATTTGATGTAAATCACGGCGGATTTGGATTAATTGCTCATTTGTTAGCATTGGCTTACAGCTTTCTTAAATCTTGTTCAATCTTGGTCTTACTTGTGGTTTTTTCATCCCGCTGCTTAATAATTTTAGCTGGGACACCGGCTACCACCGCATTTGCTGGCACATCAGCAGTAACAACTGCTCCAGCAGCAATAACTGCGTTATCACCAACTTGAACTCCTTCTAGGACAACGGCATTGGCGCCAACTAAAACGTTTTGGCCGATTCTAACCGGTTTAGCAGAAGCCGGTTCAACCACGCCAGCAATAACCGCTCCCGCACCAACATGAGTATTGGCACCAATAATTGCGCGCCCACCAAGGACAGCATTCATGTCGATCATGGCATTTTCACCGATTTCCGCTCCAATATTGATTACTGCTCCCATCATAATTACCGCATTAGCACCAATACTTACTTGTTGGCGAATCAACGCACCAGGTTCGATCCGGGCCGAAACATTTTTTAAATCCAATAAGGGAACGGCCGAATTGCGGCTACAATTTTCTACTTGATAATCATTGATCTTAGCCGCATTGGTTCTTAAAAACGGCACTAAATCCGCCCAGTCACCGAAAACCACCCCAACATGATCATTTACAAAGGGTCTTACTTCTACTGGCCAGTCTAATTTTGCCAGGTCACCTTTTACATAAACCTTAACTGGCGTTTTCTTGGGTGCATTGGCAATAAAATCAATTATTTCTGTCGCTGACATATTCTTCATTTGAATTCCTCACTATTCTTGATAAAAACGATCATGACTGACTAAATCTTCATTGGTTTCACGTGTAACAACTTCTTGTGCGTGACCATTTTCTGCAAACACAACAGCTGGCCGAGGCACCCGGTTATAGTTCGATGCCATGCTGTAACCATAAGCACCAGTTGCTAGCATTGCAATTACATCACCTGCTTTGGTCGCTGGCAGCGGCAATTTTTTGATTAATAAGTCCCCTGATTCACAATAGCGCCCAGCCAAGTGGACTGTTTCGCTAGGTTGAGCAGCGGGATCACGGGCAAGAAGTGCTTCATAATCAGCTTGGTAAAGAGCCGGCCTAATATTGTCACCCATACCGCCATCTACTGCTACATAGGGCATTAATCCGGGAACATCTTTACGTGCGCCAATCGTATACAAACTGTAGCCCGCGCTACCGACGATTGAGCGACCAGGTTCAACCCAAACAGCTGGAACTTTCAGTTGATATTCTTCAGCTAACTGGCGAAGAGTTGTCACAATCTGTTCAACAAAAGTTCCTAAAGCCAATACTTGGTCTTGGGCGGTATAACGAATACCAAAGCCGCCCCCAAGATTTAAGATTTGGGGCTGATAATCATATTTTTTGGCCCATTCACGGACAAGTTGCATTAGTTTTTTAACTTCAAGCTTAAAGCCGGTCGTTTCTAAAATCTGTGAACCAATATGTGCATGAAGACCAATTAAAGTCATCTGTTCACTAGCCTGTACTTGTAAAAAAGCCTGCTCGGCTTGCCCAGATTTGACGTCAAAGCCAAACTTACTGTCTTCTTGACCGGTCTGATCATATTCATGAGTATGTGCCGTAACGCCGGGGGTAATTCTTAACATGACCTGAATATGACTTTTAGTATCAGCAAGAACTTCCTCAAGAAGTTTAATTTCATGAAAGTTATCCAGAATAATTACGCCAACTTGATTTTGCACCGCCATTAAAAGTTCTGCCCTAGTTTTGTTATTCCCGTGAAAACTGATTTTGCTACTTGGAAAGCCAGCTTTAAGGGCGGTAAACAATTCACCGCCTGAAACGACATCAATATGGCCGTGTTCTTGATTGACCACCTGATACATCGCAATGGTGGCAAAAGCTTTACTAGCGTAACTGATTGCATAATCGATGTGCTGTTTGGTAAAGGCTTGCTGCAAAGCCCGAAACTGTTGCCGAATTTGAGTAACATCGTAAACTACAAGCGGCGTGCCGTATTCACGGGCTAAATCTAGTGCATCAACTCCACCGATCGTTAAGTGTCCTTGATCATTAGTCTCGTAATAATCATCTGCTGGCATCTGGTAACCCTCCGTTTTCTTGAATAAAAAAGGACTCTTTTGTGTGCGCTTAGCATACAAAAGAGTCCTTCAAAAAATTAAAATTAATTATTATCTGGTTCAATTTTGACGAGCGCTCCGCAAATTATTAACTTGCGACAGTCCGTAATCTCTTAAATTACGTCCCAGCCAATTAATTACCGCAATAATTAACGCTTCGGCAACCGCCCCTTTTACTGGTTTCTTAGTTTTTGCAGAAACTCCACCAGCTACTCTTGTTGGTCGCGACCTCTTCGATTAATAAAAATCTTATTATTAATCATAGCCGATGTCAACATTTTTTCATAAATAATTCACTTGCCTAATTTAAACACGCACTAAATCGCCTTTTCGGTTGCAGATTAAAATTAAAATGTTAAAATGCGTTACTATCAAACTTAAAATAATTTAATCAAGCAGGTGATCGAGAATGAAAGTTGTTAAATTTGGTGGTAGTTCTCTGGCAAACGGAGAACAGTTTCAAAAAGTGCTTAATATTATAAATGCTGATCCAACCAGAAAAGTAATTGTTACTTCAGCACCTGGAAAAAGATTTGAGCAGGATACCAAGGTGACTGACTTATTAATTGATTATGCTAAAAAAACGATCAAGCACCAAGACTGTGCCGCAATCGTTCAACAAATTTGGGCTAGATATAGCGAAATTGCACAATTTTTTGATTTAAATCCGGACACAATTGCACCTTTACACCAGGAATTGTGCGACTTACCCACAATTTCGTATCCAGACAATGATTTTCTCATGGCTGCATTTAAAGCCCACGGTGAAAAGCTCAACGCTCAGCTGCTAGCCCTTCTTTTACAACAAAAACATTTTCCGGCGCGCTTTCTCGATCCCCAAGAAGCCGGCTTTTTAGTCAGCAATGTCGCTAATGATGCTCAAGTTCTGGAAGAAACCTACCAAAATCTCTCTCGCTGGCGCGACATACCTGAAATTCTTGTTGTTCCGGGATTTTACGGTGTTACCCCAACTGGCAGCATTGCGACCTTTTCACGGGGTGGTTCAGATATCACCGGCGCAATTTGGGCCCGCGGAACTGCGGCCGACTTGTACGAGAATTTTACTGATGTTAATGCCATTTATGCTGCTGATCCAAGAATTGTGACCAAACCGCACCCAATCAAAATCATGACCTACCGAGAATTACGGGAATTATCTTATGCCGGGTTTTCGGTTTTTCATGATGAGGCACTAATTCCAGCGATTCAAGGTCAAGTATATATCAACGTGAAAAATACTAACCACCCTGAGCTTCCGGGTACGCTAATTGTTCCCGAAAAGAATTTTCATCCCAAAAATATTATTACCGGTGTCGCAAGCTCCAATCACTTTGCCGCTTTATACTTACATCGATATTTACTTAATAAAGAAACTGGTTTTACGTTAAAACTACTAAAAATATTTTACCAGTTTAATATCTCATATGAGCATATGCCATCTGGAATTGACGATTTAACCGTTATTTTTGACAAACGCCAGTTTACTGAAAAACTGCGCCAACAAATGTGCGCCGAAATTAAGCGAGTTCTCCAGCCTGATCAATTAGAATGGATTGATGATTATGCCATCATCATGGTTGTCGGCGAAGGCATGCGTAACAAAATCGGTGCCATGCAAAACATCACTACCCCACTGGCCCAAAGGCACGTTGCAATTCATATGATTAATCAGGGGGCTTCCCGTATTTCAATAATGCTGGGAACTAAAAAAGAGGATGCGGCTGCCGCCGTTACCCAGATTTACCACCAATTTTTCAAATAATTTTCAAGGGAGTTCAAACAAATGGTTTACATGCAAAAAGTTCATGGTTCGCAGAACACTTTTTTCTTACTCGATCAAACACAGTTAAAGCAGACACTTTCACAAGCAGAATTAGTTCGTCTGGCAAAGCAATTGACCAATTCCAAAACGGGCCTATTGGGTGGAGCAGATGGTCTTTTGGTAGTCAGTTCATCAAGCCACCAAAATGTTCTTGGAAAAATGCAGGTTATTAACGCAGATGGGTCAATTGCTTCCATGTGCGGTAATGGTCTTAGGACCGTTGGGCGCTATTTAGCCGAAAAATATCACCAAAATTCGTTTAAAGTTGAGACCCAACAAGCGGATCTCAAGGTGAGTGTTGAACCCGACTGGGCAGAGAACGTCAAAGCGATTAGTGTTGAAATCAGCCCCGTCAGCTTTGCCAAGCAGGATCTATCTTTTGACCAGTTGAATTGCAATCAGCTCATTAATCAAGAAGTGCCCGCTTTTGCCCCGGGCCTAAAGTTTACTGCTGTGGCTGTCCCCAACCCGCATTTAATCAGCATTGTTTCTGCGGAAGTTTTAGCCAGTTCCTTATTAGAAAAACTGGGCACCAAGCTCAATCAACCGAATCCATATTTTCCCGATGGCGTGAATGTCAGCTTTGCCCAAGTGATTGATTCACGGCACCTTTTTGTCCGTACTTTTGAGCGTGGGGTTGGTTTTACTAATGCTTGTGGCACGGGAATGTCGGCCGCCAGTTTAGTATTTGCACTAACGCACCAGCAGGAAAAAGTTTTTAATCACTTACTCACCGTTTCCAATCCAGGCGGCTTCGTTCAAACTAGAGTGCACCAGCAAGAAGATCATTATTGGATTGAGCTCATCGGTAACGCTACAGTCACACATAATATCAATGCTGACGAAAGTTTATTTCACCAGGATTTGCCGGACTTCAGTCTTTTTCAAGTTGAGCAGACCTCAGAAAATGCGGCATATCAAGCCTTTATTTCAAATAATAAATAGTAAGTAAGCTTGCCCTTAAATTCGCAATTTTGTATTTATATAATAATGTTTTGCTTAGCTGCGGAAAGCTTGCGGGCGCACCTAAAGTCCAAGCAGCGGTCACAACTGCCAACATTTCTGCTATGTCGCCGAGTAAAAACGCAGCCAATTTCATGGATTTTATTGCCAAAAAGAAATCACTGACATCTGCGCAGAAAAATGAGGCCAAAAAAGCAGCTAAGTTGCTTAGAACAGGTAAGCTTGGCGCTACAGCGGCCCCTTCTTGGTTTACTACAACTGTCAAATTAGGTAGTCCTGATGATGCAACTAGTGCGGCTAATATTGCTGCATCCCTTCCCAACTTGACTAGTCTTAACCAAAAAAGGGCTAAGCTTGGTGAGAAGCGGCTAAAGATTTCGCTTATTTTAACCGCAATCTCAATGATTGATAGTGACTACCAAAAGCGTGGCGGACTCGCACATCCGCAATACTATCATTATGCTGGTAACCTAGAAAATCTTGCTGCTGGTGGTAATCCAGTTACTATGTGGCTGGGTGAAAAAGCAAACTGGAAGTGGGATGTTAAGAAAACGCCGAGTCTTGCTCGCTATCAATTTGCACCCAATTGGAACAATAAGAAATACACGCACGCTGTTCTAGGAACAAATGGTTACAAAACCGCCGGACATTATACTAATGTCGTTAACAAAAATCATCGGGTGATGGGAATGGCTCACATGACGCAAACCCCTGACTATGGCTATGTTGATGCCTACAATGCTACAAATAAAGGAGCCAAGAGCGCGATTACACTAACTAAATATCGCGCCTTAGTAAAAGAATGGTTAGCTAAAAAAGGATAAAAGCTTTTTAAAGCATTGAACAAAAGTCTGCCAGATTTGGTAGGCTTTTTTTACTAACATTAATTTTAAAAAGGCCTTATCTGCCAGTTTGAGGTGCTTTTCTGGACTTTCTTTTTCTTTTTGATGAAGTACAATGTTTTTAGTAAAGCGATTACATATAAAAGGAGTGCTAGATATGGCAGAACCAGATTATCAAAAATTAGTCAATGATATGCGTAAAGAATTTAAGGAGGGTGATGACAAGCGTGACGCAGGCTTGCCAACCCACATTCCCGAAGTGGAGCGTTTCGATAATATTCCTTATGGCAAGGATCCCAAATATCAGATATTAGATGTTTATTTACCAAGTAAGCGCACCGAGGCTAAATTACCTGTCATCGTCAATATTCACGGGGGCGGCTGGGTTTATGGCACCAAAGAAACATATCAATTTTACTGTATGGCACTGGCTAAAGAGGGTTTTGCCGTTGTAAATGCGAATTATCGGTTAGCTCCCGATGTTGTTTATCCAGGTGAACTTGATGATGTTAATCGCGTTTTTCATTGGGTAGCAAACACTGCTAATGCCCAAAAATACCAGTTTGACCTTGATAACGTCTTCATCGTCGGCGATAGTGCTGGCGGTCAAATGGGAGAACAAATTTTAGCAATTTATACCAATGACAATTACCGCAAATACTTTGGTTATGCGTTACCACAACTAACAATTAAAGCAGCTGCACTTAATTGTGGTGCTTATTTCTTAACGGAAATCAATTCAATCGCAGGAGCACCAGAAGCATATTTCCGGCCAGAAATTCGCTTAACTGAACATGAGCAGCTAAACGTTGAACAATTTTTAACAAAAGACTTGCCGCCAATTTACCTAATGACTTGTACGGATGACTTTTTACGCGACAATGCCTATATGCTTTCGGGTTACTTACATGCTAAGGGCATCTTCCATGAAATTCACTTTTACGGTGATGCTGAGCACCGCCGCGAGCATGTTTTCCATGTGAACCAAAGAGACGAGCTAGCTAAAAAATGTAACTTGGATGAATTAAACTTTTTCCGCAAGTATTTAAATTAGAATTTCATCTCGTTGTAAAATAATGGTTGAACTAACATGGTAGTTCAATCATTTTTTTGACTAAAGGAGGAGTTTCTAGTGCCTGATAAACACGAACTGGTCCAGCTAGATAAACTACCGCTATACATTGAAATTCACCAGCAAAATAATGAGTCAGACGTGGCGCCGCATTGGCACCAAAGTATTGAACTCAGTTTTACCATGCGTGGTCAAATTGCTCACTTTATTATTAACGGTGTCGATCATCATACACATCCAGGCGAGATCTTAGTGATAAATTCCCAAGTTGTTCACAGCGTCCGAAGCAGTACATCCTCTTGCTCGGACTTGATGCTTACCATGCTTTTTCCTTATTCACTGGTTTTACAAGTATTTCCTGAAATGGATCAATATATGATTGACCTTAAACCACTAGCCGAATTATCAGTGGAACAAATCGCTCAATATCACCACTTACAAGCTCTACTTAGCCGCATTACCGAGACAGAGTTAGCTAATGACAGCTAATTCCAAAACTTGGAACTAATAATTCTGAGCTATCAGGTGTTAGAAATTTTACTTAAGTATTTTTTACGGACTCGCGACAATAATAGTCAGCTATCAAGCAATCTATTAATTACTGGGCACTTAAGGCGAGCATTAGATTTCATTCAGGATCATTATCAAGAACCATTTTCATTGCAGGATATTGCAGATAGTTGCCATTTAGCACGACAATATTTACAACGAATTTTTCGGCAAAACATGGGCATTACTTTGGGTAAATATATTAGAAATTATCGTGCTCAACGTGCCTATCAAGAATTATGCGGTACTTCTCACACGCTAACAGCCGTTGCCATGAATAACGGCTTTAGTGGCGTCAGATCATTGAATCGGGCGATGGTCGCTAATTATGGGCAGACCAGTATGCAAATTCGCAAAGGTTCCTCAGCGCCAGATTCAGGCGACTGAAAGCGTTATTTCAAATAGAAAAAGCAAGTATAATATTAACGAAAACGATTTATAGCTGAAGAAATAAGGAGCTAGTATGAAAAAAGTTAATCCAAAATCTGGATTGTTCAAAGTTGCCTTATTATCAATTTCTTTATTATTGATGATAGCGCCTCAAATTTCATCGGTACTGCCATTAATGTACTCATCATTCCCAGATGTCTCACGTGCAGCCGTTGAAACTTTAAGTACTATTCCAAATATTGGAATAGTTGTTGGCTTAGTATTAAGCCCATTTTTAATCAAATTATTGGGTACCAAAACAACCGTAATTACGGGTCTTATTATTGCACTTCTAGCCGGAACTTATCCGATGTATGCCACTGGCTATACCCTAATTTTGGTATCACGTTTCTTACTGGGTGCAGGAATTGGTCTATTTAATTCCCTTGCAGTTAGCTTATTATCCAAATTCTATGCGGGCGATGAACTATCAACAATGCTGGGTTTCCAAAATTCAATGGGTAGTGTAGGAGCAGCTATTTTTTCATTTTGTGTTGGCATATTAGCAGTTAATGGCTGGCACGCAACCTTCGCTATTTACCTAGCGGCTTTGCCTATTCTACTGTTGTTTGGTTTTGTGGTTAAATTACCTGATCAACAACCAACTGATAGTACTGACCAATCAGCTAACCGGGAAGAAAACAAAATTAATGCCAGCGTGATTGAAATCGCCATCGTTATGTTCTTTATGTATGTTTTCTTTATGCCAATGTCTTTCAAACTACCGCAATTGGCAACAAGCCAGAAAATTGCAAATGTTAGCCAAATCGCTTTCGTTTCAAGTGTAGTTACACTTATTGGAATTCCTGTAGGCATGTGCTACGGCTTTTTGAAAAAGAAACTGCATGATTTGATTCTACCGATCGGTTTGTTTTTACAAGTTGCCGGCTTGCTTGCAATTGCATATGCTGTCAACTTGCCAATGTTATTTGTAGCCGTTATCGTCTTAGGTGCTGGCTTTGGCCTATCAGTTCCTTATATTTTTAACTGGCTGGATGAAGCAGCCCCGAAAAATTCCGTTAACTTTGCTACAACAATTACCCTAGTATTAGTAAACATTGGCTGTGCCGTTTCACCAACTATCATTAACTGGCTTGGTGCCACTTTGGGTTCAGGTACTCCACGTTCAGACATGACAATGGCTGGAATTGGAATGGCAATTTTGTTCTGCTACAGTATTGTGCACTACTTCCAAATTAAAAAACAGCATAAATAAAGCAAAAAACGACATTCTTGTTAGAATGTCGTTTTTAGTTACACATTTACTATAATTATGAACATAAAAACCGTGAGTTAAGGATTTAACTTTAATTGACGGTTTGTTTTTTACCCAAATAATTACTGCTTATTTTTTTGCCACCGTGAAAACCAAAACATCAATAATGGCAAAATGATAAAGCCAAACACCATCATGAATATCGCATACCAATTGACACCAACGACTTTGCCATTTTCAATAATGCCAAACTGTGCTTGCCAATTGTACTTCACTAATAGAAAAATGACTAAAGCAATCGATAAAAGCGGTACGATGATGTCTGTCCAAATGTTCTTTGGCGCTGGCAAAATTGGTTCCTTGTTCTTACCAAAGTAAAAACAAATGACCGCTAGGGGCACAATCATAAAGCCTAGAAACCGCACCATTGCACTCAGTGTAATCAAATTTACCATATTATATTGAAAAGCAAGTGGAACTAAGATTGCTAAAGCCTCAGAAATAAAGAAGGTTCTAACAGGAAAGTTTCTTTTGGTTCTTTTCGTGAGTGAAGAAGGCAACTGATTTTCACGCGCCATCGCTTCTAAAATCCGGGGTGCATTAAAGCTTGAGGCCACATTGATGCCTAGCATTGATACTAATGCTCCCACCAAGATCACATCGCGCAAGATTTCATTATTAAAAATTGCACTGATTGCTACTACCTGTTTAGTCGTCATCAATGCTTTCGGATTTAGCATCAAAGCAACAGCCACTACCCCAATATAAATTGCAGCAATAATAAAAATTGCCAGCGGAATAGCCTTAGGCAGGTTCTTTTCTGGCTCCTGCATATCATCAGACCCAGAAGCCACCGATTCAAAACCGGTAAAAGCGTAAAAAGCAGAAACAACAGCCATCACGAAACCTGTGGTTGTCAGTGTCGGAACAATTCTGTGGCCATTTTGCGTGATTTGGTCAACCATTGTTAAGTTGTGTGACGCCCCCGTCGTAATCAAAAGTACCACACCAGCGACAATAATTAGCACTAACGCAAACAACTTTCCTGCTGTCGCGAGGTTCATTACCAACTTGACAAATTTTTGACCAAATAAGTTAATCACTGAAATTATTAACATTAAAACCAAAAAGCCAATGGTTACATTTAATACGCTGTCTGGATTGCCACCGAAGATGGAAATCGTTGACTTAATCACACCTACTGCCATTACTCCCCAAGCAACACTAGCAGAAAAATAGCGCAAAATACCGACATAAAAGCCGACATTTTCACCAAAAGCAGCCTTTGTGTACGCATACGAAGCACCAGACTTAGTCACATATTTGGCCGCAGCCGAAAATGAAACGGCCAAAATCGCCGCAAAAATTGCTGCAATTAAGTAAACAATCAAAGACTTGCTGCCTGCCTGAGTAACAACACTTCCGGGAGTTAAAAAAATACCGGAACCAATAATTGAGTTAATTGCTAAAAGTACAATCGACCAAAAGCCTAACTTGTCATTTGCCTTCTCATTTGTGTTCATAATTATCTTCTTTTACTTTGCATTCTCAATAACGAACTTAAACAAATTATTTTGGAATTTAGTATCTGGATTTTTGTGAAGCATTTCTGGATGCCATTGAACAGCCAAAACATTGCCAGCCTTGTTTTCCAAGCCCTCAATAACACCATCACTTGCATGAGCAACTTCAATCAAGTCTGGTGCGACCTTATTAATTAGCTGATGATGGAAAGAGTTTACCATAAATTCTGTCTTGCCTAATGTTTGAGCAAGTACACTTCCCTCTTTTACTTTCATTCCATGCGTTGGCAAATCTGGCGTATGTTGTTGATCATGCTTAAGCGTCTGTTCTTTGCGGTAAGCCACATCTTGATACAGGCTGCCACCATGAGCAACATTAATAATTTGCGCACCCCGACAGATTCCCAACACTGGCTTACCCATTTCTTCGGCCAACTTTAAAAGAAGCATATCAAAATGATCACGAGCGGGCCAAATTTCACCAATATTAGGCTTGAGTTCTTCACCGTATAGATGCGGATCGACATCGTGCCCACCAGATAAAATCAACCCTTGAACATGTTCCATTTGTGCTTTAACTACATCATCATTGCCAGTAAACGGAATAACATATGGCACACCACCATTTTGAACCACTGAATCAACGTAATCTTCATTAATATAGCTACGGCGATACCCGAGAAAAAGGCCCTCAGTATCAATCATTTCCGAGCCAGCAATTCCAATAATCGGTTTTGTCATTTTCTTCTCCTACTTTTTTAACTCTAATTTTCTATTTTTATTATAGCAATAAATTTAAGTTTGAAGGGAAAATCTGTTTGCCTCACATACTTTTTCTGCTATACTCTTTTTTTACAGATAGGCAAGAAAGAAATAATCTAGAACTTAAAACTATGCGCCAGCATGAGCAATAAATTTAGTGACCAAGCCAACTGAAAAAGCAGAGGTGAAAGTTAAAAGTGAGTACAATGACCAAATTTTTTAAGGAACAAAAGATATTATGGCTAACTATGCTAATATTAATTTGTACTAGTATTGCTTGTCATGCTCTTCCAAAAACAGCAGATATTAACTGGGAAACTATTTTCTCGCTTTTTAGTTTAATGCTGGTTACCCAATATCTAATCAAAATTAATGTTTTAGATTATCTCAGCCAGAAAATCATTGACTTAGCCAATACTCATCGCCAAGTTACACAATTGTTAGTTTTATTAGCCAGCTTTTTAGCGATGTTTTTAACTAATGATGTTGCTATTCTCAGTTTGGTGCCACTTTTTTTGGCTATTCATCGCCAAATACGTGGTCCGTTTATTTTACCGTTAAGCTTAATCACAATTTCTGCTAACCTAGGCAGTGCATTAACACCTTTTGGCAATCCCCAAAACCTGTATCTATATAATCACTATCACTTGACTCTCAGCAATTTTTTCAAACTATCATTGCCACTAGCCCTTATTAGTCTATTGTTATTAGTTGTAGCAACAATGACCATTCCCAAAACATCCTTGCCTAAGTTAGCCCAGACTAAGCATGCTTTACAACCTATTCAGCTAACAGCAGCAATTATTCTACTTGCCCTTGCATTCGCTGGAGTATTACACTTCATCCAACTAACAATCTCGACAATTGCTATTTTTGTCATTATTTTTCTTGTGGACCGCTCTACTATCGGACAAATTGATTACGGAACTTTACTAACTTTTATTGGTTTTTTCCTAATTGTTGGAATACTTGGTCGTCAAGTAATAATTATTAAACTAATTACCCACTTTTTACACCAGGGAACACAAATTACTTACTGGACCGGAATCATGTTAAGTCAAGTAATCAGTAATGTGCCCGCAACTTTATTGATCGCCAACTTCTCAACAAACATTGCCGCTATCTTTTTTGGCGTAAATGTTGGAGGACTGGGCACGCCCATTGCCTCATTTGCTAATTTACTGGCATTGAAACAAGCACAAGTACATGACTGGAAAACAGTTACTGGCTTTTTATTTGTCAACTTTAGTTTTCTGATTGTTTTAGCTTTATTAACACTAATAATATTAAAATAATTAGTTATTTTCACTTGAGTTAATATTTCCTGGGAAATATTAACCGCGGATTTGGTTAACGGATAGTAGGTTAGAGTTAAAGTCTTAACTCTTGAGTGTCCTTATTAAAAATTGATTTAGCCAATTTTTCCGTTCCATACTAAGCACCTACTTTTTAATAAAGAAAAACACTGCTAATTAGATTACCTACAATCTAATTAGCAGTGGATAAAAAGCAGTATTAAATAAAATAAGGTTTAGGTGAAATTCAGTCCTCAAATTCTGAGTTATTAGCAAAATACTGTATCAACGGCACTAATCTGTTAGCAACAGTTTTCACCCACCTTTTAATTTTATTTCATTCCAAAGCTTATTCAACTTTTTCAAAAACCTCACAAACCATTGGCGCTTGCGGATAAAAAGCGCGTTTTTTACTTTCATATTCTTTCTTGAAAAAATCATCGTGAATTTGTCGCCAATTTTTGTAGGTACCATCGCCTTCATGATAAGCATGTTCAGCGGAAATCTGATTGTAGGGGACAATCTCCACAACTTTTTCACGAACCACGCAAACTGGTTTACCAGCCTCATCAAGAATAACACTCAATTCCCCCACTTGAGGCAATGGCTTATCTTCATAAAATTCATAAGCCGAGGTAGTCGCTGTTTTGATGCCACGGTTGACTTTATCAGCTAAACCGTTTTTGTCTGTACCAAATGACCAAGCATCAAACTTGGTACTCTCATCCCAATTATGCTTTTGACAAAAATCACGCCAAAATTCTTTTACTTCTTGTTTCATTATAACCACCATTCTGGCGTCAATTCGCTCATTTTTACTACCTTATCATGCCGATAATCCATCATTACTTCAACATTCTGGTAATCTTTTTCCATCAACTGGACGATAAATTCACGGCATGCTCCGCATGGCGCACCATTTTTGCCATTTGACATTAGGGCTAAGACACGTGACACCCTCGTTTCGCCCTGCGTAATCATGTTAAAAAGAGCATTTCGTTCAGCACATACTCCAAGACCACATGCCGTATCAACGCAAACTCCTGTATAAATTTTTCCTGACTCACTTAAAACAGCTGCAGCTACCCCGCCAGCTTCCATATGTTCGCCAATTTGATGAAACCTCTGCACTTGGCTAGCGGCTTCATACATTTTTTGCCATTGCTGATCCATTATTGTAATTCTTTCAAAATATTCTTATTTCTTTATTTCTTTTGCCATTAAAATAAAGCGATAAATACCGCCATTAGAAGCCTCGTCTTCTGACCCAGTAATGCGATAGCCTGCTCGTTGGTAAACTTTTTGCGCCCGCTTATTGAATTCAGCAACCGATAAAATAATTTTATGGTACTTGCCAATTTGCTTCACATAGTCTTCAATCATTTGCATTAACTTTATACCAAGGCCATGTCCCGTTAACTCCGGCGCCATTCCTAGTCCAACTTCAACCTGATCATTCTTATCTTCAATCGGATCTAAACAAAAGAAGGCTGTCAACTGGCCATCATCTGCCAAAACTTCAAAGTAATGGTCTTTTCGCAATGCAGGCGTAATAATTTCATCGTAATCTTCCTGGTCATTTTCCATATCATAAAAGGAATATTCACCATCATAATGCCATTTAGTAGCAATTATTTCTGCATTTTTTTGCGATAATTGCTGAATTTGGCTAAAAACTATTTTCATTTTAAAAAATCTTTCAATTATAGTAATAAAATAAGGTTTAAGATAAGTTAATTATACTATAGAATTTTGCTTAAATATAGATAAGATCTTGATTGCTTTATTTTAATAATTAATCGTTTTTATCATTAAACTGGAAAAAAGTAAAAAATTAGACATGCAAAAACGCTTCTGCCTGCATTACAAGTAGAAGCGTTTTTTAGTAATAATATCTTTTACAAATTAATTCCTTGTCCACCAGTTGCACCATATACTTGACCAGTAACATAACTAGCCAAATTGGATGCTAAGAAGATATAAATAGGAGCTAATTCATCAGGTTGACCTGCTCTATCGAGTGGCTCTTCATGACCAAAGCTAGGTACACCAGATTTTGGCTGACCACCACAAACTTGTAATGGTGTCCAAATAGGACCAGGAGCAACACTGTTAACCCGAATTCCCTTTGAAGCAAGTTCTTGTGCAAGGTTAATTGAAAAGTTAGCAATCGCTGCCTTAGTTGAAGCATAATCCAATAAAATTGGCGTTGGCCGGAATCCTTGAACTGAAGTAGAAGTTAAAATGACACTACCTGGTTTCATATGTGGAACTGCAGCCTTTGTCATTTCAAACATCGAAATAATATTAACTTCAAAAGTATCATGGACGCTATCAAGTGACAGTTCTTCTAAACTGTCAGAGTGTTGCTGGATGGCAGCATTCATAACCAATAATTCCAAGCTGCCAAATTCTTTTACAGCATCATTAACAACACGTTCAGCTTCACCGCGTTTACGTAAATCTGCTGGAAGCAAAACTGCCTTGCGACCGGCCTTTTCGATCAATTCGGCAACTTCTTTGGCATCTTCTTCCTCATCTGGCAAGAATGAAATAGCAACATCAGCGCCTTCTTTAGCAAAACCAATTGCTACCGCACGACCAATTCCAGAATCGCCGCCAGTTACTAGAGCGTGGCGCCCAATTAGTAATTCATGACCTTCATAATCAGCCATATCACCATCAGGTTTAGGATCCATCTTGCTTTGAAGTCCAGGGTAGTCTTGTGATTGCTCTGAAAATTCTTCATTGCGGTAACGAGTTAACGGGTTTGATAAATTATTATCCATACTATGATCTCCCTTCTTAAAAATCCACCTTCAATTTACAGCGTTTGCATACGCAAAACAAAATATATGCTTACAATATTTAACAAATCATATTCTTTGATGTATTAAATTTTTCGTTTTATGATGGTGTTGATAATACTGTAGTCAAGGAGGCTATACCTATGATTAATACGTATAAGAAATTTTGGAAAAATATTTTCAACTTTTCTGGGGTTGCAAGTTTGGGTGAATATTGGATTCCCGTAATTATTAACATAATTCTAGGATTTGTTTTAACCTGGATTGTGCAAACAATTTTAGGTCATTCTATTGAAGATATTTATACTTGGGGTGACTGGAGCGCTAAGACAGGTTCACTAGTTATTAGTTTTATTGTTTGGCTTGCCACTTTATCACTAAGCATTCGGCGTTTACATGATACTAACCGCTCGGGTTGGTGGATTTTAATTAATATCCTGCCGTTTATCGGCCAGATCTGGTTTGTGATATTAATGCTCTGGCCTTCACGTCCAAATAATTATTAATAAAAACGACTCAAATTAAACGTACGTAATTGACACAGTTAATTTGGGTCGTTTTTATTTATTAACGATTGTCTTTATCAAGTGCAAACTTACTTTAATGGTGAGTTATTGCACTTTTTCTTTTCCAGCCAAAATTC
Organism: Lactobacillus sp. B4015; assembly: GCF_026536055.1. NCBI lineage: Bacteria > Bacillati > Bacillota > Bacilli > Lactobacillales > Lactobacillaceae > Lactobacillus > Lactobacillus sp. B4015. Next base: position 29,239 of record NZ_JAFNOY010000006.1, on the reverse strand, counting down.
CTTCTAACCATTTTTTGCGGTCATCGCGGCAAACATCTAAGCTCTGCTCTTTAATTGCTTCATCATAAAAATTAATTTTGCGATCTATTATTCTCATTGATTTTTTTAAAGCAGCTATCTCTTCCGTTACCTTTTGTCGTTGCTGCAGAAACATTGCTTTTCGCTGCTCGGCCGTATCAATGCCTTCTCCAACTAGCTTTAGGTATTTTTTGATTTCTTTTAATGGCATACCGGTTTGTTTCAGGCAAATAATGGTATTGATAGTAATTAAATCACTGGCTTCAAATTCACGAACACCACTTTTATTTCGCTTTACAAAGTTGAGTAAACCAATTTTCTCATAATAGCGCAAAGTGTAAGTACTAACTCCGAGCAAATCACTTACATCCTTGATTTGGTATTTTTTCATCATGTTCTCCTGCCACTATTTACCAATCATAATTAACTTACTAAAAATAACTACTTTATCTTTAATATTAACACTTTCTATCAACTAATAAACTAGCAAAAAAATTTGACTTAGAGTTGCTCGAAGGCAATATACTTTGTATTAATTAGAAAAAGAGGTGCTTTCAATGAAATTATTAATTTTAGCAGCAAACGGTCAAATAGCACGTTTAGTTGAAAATCGGCTTTTAACTGAGCCAGAATTCCAAGATATCAATTTGACGGTTGGCTTGCGCAACGCCCAAAGACTGGCAAATTTAAAACCTAAGGTAAAAGTAATGGAAGTTGACTTAACTAATGCTAACGAAGTAAATGATGCCGTTAGCGGCCAAGATATGGTTTTTGTAGCAGTAGTTGATCATACCGCGGGCAATGTCATGACCAAAAATGTAATTAATGCCATGAAAAATAACCATGTTTCACGTGTAATATTTACTAATATTTTGGGCATTTACAATGAAGTTGGCGGCGAATTTGGTCGGTGGAATCACGAATACACATTGCCCGGTTTGCAAACTGCAATTAATTCGGATAAGCTGCTTGCCGAGTCCGGCCTGCAGTATACTACCCTGCGTTTGCCATGGCTCAATGATCGAAATGAAATCAAATATACCATTACTACTCATGATGAGCCGTATGTAGGTGTTTCGGGTTCTCGTCAAAGCATTGCAGACGCTATTTTAAAAATAATTCGGGACCCAAATCTCTACGTTGACGATAGTATTGGTATTGCTGATCCAGCAACCCAAGGTGAAGATCGACCAGTATATTAAGGAGAAAATCAAAGTGAAAGCAGGAACATTTATTAAACCAGGCAAAGTAGAATTAAAAGACTACCCGATGCCAGAATTAAAATCAGAAAATGATGCAATTATCAAAATCGTCCGCTCTTGTGTCTGTGGCTCAGACTTGTGGTGGTTCCGTGGCATATCGCAGCGCAAGGCAAATTCGACTACCGGACACGAAGCAATTGGTATTGTTGAGCAAGTTGGTGCTGAAGTAACTCAAGTTAAACCCGGCGATTTTGTTATCGCCCCTTTTACGCACGGATGTGGACATTGTGCCGCATGCTTAGCAGGGTTTGATGGTAATTGTTTTAATCAGGGAAACGAAATTAACGGTGGTTACCAAGGAGAATACCTCAAATTTCACAATGCTAATTGGGCCTTAGTAAAAATTCCCGGCAAGCCTTCAGATTACACTGCTGAGCAGCTAAATGACTTTTTAGCATTAGCAGATGTCATGGCCACTGGCTACCATGCAGCTGCTAGCGCAGAAGTAAAAACTGGCGACACATCAGTCGTTTTCGGTGATGGTGCAGTTGGCTTATGCGGTGTAATCGCAGCTAAACTACGTGGTGCAAAACGAATCATTGCCATGAGTAGGCACCAAGATCGGCAAAAATTAGCTGTTGAATTTGGTGCAACTGATATTGTGCCAGAGCGTGGTGACGAGGCTGTCAAGCGGGTATTAGAGCTAACTAACGGTAATGGCGCCGATTCGGTTTTAGAATGCGTTGGTACAAAACAGTCAATTCAAACTGCACTGCAAGTTGGTCGTCCGGGCGCAATTGTTGGTCGTGTAGGTGTGCCTCAGAATCCAGCAATTGATACAACCGCTTTATTCTGGAAAAATATTGGTTTGCGTGGTGGTGTTGCCCCCGTTACTACTTACGACCGCGATATTCTGCTTGATGCGGTTTTAAGCGGTAAAATTCATCCCGGTAGAGTTTTTACCAAGAGTTTTAAATTGGCACAAATCCAAGAAGCCTATGAAGCAATGGATCAACGTGAAGCAATTAAATCTTTATTAATCGTTAACCAATAAGTTAATTACTCTTATTTTGGAAGGGAAGTAATTAAAATTAACATCGTTTTTATTAACGCTAGTCAAAACAGTTCAGGAACTACTAGTCGCATGGGGCAAAATTATTTAAATGGCCGAAAATACCAGCAAATCAATCTTGTTGATTATAAAATCTACCAAATTAATCAAAGCTATTCTGACGACCAATTTGACGAGGTTTTTGCAAAATTACAACAAGCTGATTGGATTATTCTCGGTACCCCAGCCTATTGGCACTATATGAGCGGCTATCTAAAAACATTCATTGAAAGAATCGGTCAAAGCAAAGATTTTAATACTTTAGCCGATAAAAAAATTTCTGTTTTTATCCAAGGGACTGATCCAACAGATGCCATTAAGCCAGTAACTGATGTTATCGCCCGTTTTGCCTCTGTTGCCAACATGAACTTTGTTGATATTCAAAAACAATTTATTAATTAAAAACGTGAATAGAATGTTTCACGTAAAACAATTTGACACTATTAGGAGGTAAAAAAATGAATAAGAAGTTTAATCTGCTGAAAAAACTGGCAATTTTTTTAGCAATCATTGGCCTAGTCGCAGGAACAGCCGTAATCACAACACGCTTAAATTCTGATTCTAGTTCTGTTACGGCCAAATCCAAAGCAAAAAAGAAATTTGTTAAGCCGCGCCATACTAATCAAGGTGCCAGACGGGTATTTATTAACGCTAGCCAAAATAAAGATGGTAATACGGCCAATCTTGCCAAAAAACTATTTGGAAGCAGCTCATACAAACAAATTAATTTAGTCGATTACCACATTCCCCAAATTGGCCAAGGAGATGGCGACTTCCCTAAAGTATGGAACCAATTAAAAGGTGCCGATGTTATCGTTATCGGAACTCCTGTTTATTGGTCAAATATGTCGGGCTATTTAAAAACTTTTATTGACCACCTAAACATCAATAATGACCTTAAAGGCAGTGATTTATACGTTATTGTCCAAGGAGCTGACAGTAACCAAACTTTGGCTATTAATTCAACTTATGGAACACTAAACCGTGTTTCAAAAAGATTTGGTTTGAATTTTGTTGGTATCGCACAGACAAACTCACAGGCAAATACTTTACACAATAAGATGATTGGCAAAAAATAATTTAATAACGATTACACATAACTAAAACGTATCCCTTGTGTAACAACGTTTATCTCAGTCATAGTAGTTCTTATAACTGCTGTGACTTTTTGTTTTAACACTTTTTTATTCACTCTTAAAAAAGCTAATTAATTATAAATAAGATGTTAAAAAATTAAATGTACCGCCACAATTTTTCTGAGCGTATCAAACCAATCTCTATTATGCCCTTGCTATAATGAGGTAACAGGAGGTGTATTTTATGCACATTGAAAAATACTTCGTTAATTGGTCACAAACTTTATTACGCGCCAAACCAACACAGCAAATATTAAAACAAATTGGCCAAACAACCAGTCATATGCCAAAAATATGGCAGGAATTGCACACCAAAAATTATTCTTGGACTCAGGCTGGATTGGAACAAGTGCAGAACTTATTACAATACTGTGCGGGCCACAGCAAAAAGGTTCAAGTGCAATTAAAGCAACTCTCTCATGAAGCCAGTGCCCAGTTAATCCCCGTTTTTAAAAACCAAAATTTCTTAAAAATTTTAGCAGACAAAATGAAACTACCGCCGCAAACTGTTAAAACAATCCAAAATCTGCTAAATAAGTTTACTAACAATGGTAGTCCCTTCTCACCCGCAAGCTTGTTGATAATCGTGTTATTCATTGCCATGGGTGCGCAAGTACCGCTGCTTCTCAAAGGATCATTTAGCGGTAAAAAAGTCTTAGTGACCGTCACTACCATTTTAGATTATGTTGCAACAGCACTGCAATTAGCTCAACATTTTCAAAAAAATAAAAATTAAGGAAATCGGTCATTACGACTGAGAATTTAAAAGCACCTCTACTTTTTTAAAATCAAACAAAGGCACTTATAACGGCTCAATAGTAGATTAGAAGCTAAAAAGTGAAACATGATTCCGGTAATTTACCAGAGTCATGTATTTTTTTGCAAAAAACTTTCTAGTCCTGCAAAAGCCCCATAATTAATTATGGGGCTTAACTTAATTATAAGTACTTCGTTAGAGCAGTTTAATTAGTAGATTAACATTATCTGCTGGATTTTTTATTACTTTGATATTTCTTTATGCCATCACTTAAGCGCTGCAAACCGTCTTGAACCATTTCTAGTGGACAAGCCAAGTTAATCCGCAAAAAGTCAGCGCCATTACCACGATAAATATTCCCTGGTGAAACAATTAATCCAGTTTCCTGGCGTAAGAACTGCGCTAATTCTGCTGAATTATGACTAACTTGTTGAACATCAAGCCACATTAAATACGTGGCATCTCCCGTAATTACCTTAAGCACAGGTAGATTTTTGGCAATAAAATTAGTGGCATAGGTGAAATTATCGTTAAGCTGAGCAATTAAAGCTTGGCGCCAGCTCTGCCCCTCAGTATAGGCGGCAATAGTACCTGGAATTGCAAGTAAATTTGGCTCAGCCAATTCATCGCTATTAAGACCCCGATTAACAATTTCACGTAAATTATCATTAGGGATAATCGCAGTCGCTGCATGAAGTGCCGCAACGTTAAAAGTTTTACTAGGAGAAACTAACGAAATAATGTTTTCACGTGAAACACCATTAACAGCAAACGCTGGTGTATAATCTTTGCCAGTTCTGACTAGATCGCCATGGATTTCATCTGACAAGAGAACCACGTGATGCTTAAGACATAAATCTGCTATTTTTTGAACTTCTTGCTTTGTCCAGACCTTGCCAATTGGATTATGCGGATTACAAAAAATCATTAGCGTTGTTAATGGTAATGCCAGCTTTTGCTCAAGGTCCTGCCAATCAATCTGATAATTTTCACCAGTAAAATGCAAATCACTTGCTAGAACGTGACGACCATTGTTTTCAATCGAATTGTAAAAGACATTATAAACCGGTTCTTGTACTAAGATATTATCGCCAAGGTGGCTAACACGACGTACAATTGAAGAAATAGCGGGCACAACGCCAGTTGTAAAAATCATCCAATCAGGATCAGGGCGATGGCTGTGCTCTTTGTCATACCAATCTGCAACGGCATTGAAATAAGCAGCACCAGGCCATTCATAGCCAAATGCTTTTAAGTTAATTTTTTCCTTCATCGCTGCAATAATTTCCGGAGCGGTTTGAAAATCCATGTCAGCCAAAGACATTGGTAGTTCACCTGGCTCAACATCCCACTTAATAGAATCTGTCTTGCTTCTGTCCGGTGCATTAGTAAAATCGTAATTTGTTTGCATATTCATTCCTTTGGTTTCTGATTTTGATCTGAACGAGCTACTTTTACATCAATCTTAGCACAGTTTATTTTAGTCTTCGCAGGATTTATTTTGGCCGGATCCATAATCAATTTACCTATGCATGGCGCAGTTATTTTACCAGAAATTGGGTTTTTTACACTATCGATTTTAGTCACAATATCCGCATCAAGGTTAGAAACATATTCAAAGGCTAAATCAGTATGAGTCAGACTTACATTCGTCAATACTAAATTGTCGATATAATTTAGTCCCTGACTGCTTTGAATTTTACAGTTAATAAATTTAACGTTTTTACTATTCCAGGCTAGATATTCACCATCAATAGTTGAATCATAGACCGTTACGTTTTCACAATTCCAAAAAGCATCCTTAGAAATAAAAGTCGAATTGTGAACCTCAATGTTTTTGGCACCATCAAAAACGTAATTGCCTACTACACTAACATTATCTAAATAAATGTCACTGCTGTCTTTGCCGAAATAGTCCCCATTAATTTGACTATTAGTGACTTTAATTTTTCGGCATGTCCACATCGTTTCTTCAGCATTGGCAAAGTGCACACGGTCAAGAACAATTTTTTCAGAACGCCGAAACAATTTAGGTGCTTGCATAGCTGAATTATAAATTGAGATATTTTTGGTATACCAAATACCACTGCGAGCCATCGTTTCAAAAACCGTGTTTTCAACCCTAATATCATTGTCATACCATAAAGGATATTTCCATTTAAAAACAGAATTCTTTAGTTTAATCCCTTTTGCTTCTTTAAGCGGCGATTCGCCATGACCAAAAGTAACATTTTCTATTTCACTGCTACTCAAGCCAAAAAGAATTCTTTCACCCTCAAAATAGTGGTCTCTAATATTATTCATTACTGCTTCTTTCCTAAGTCTTAAAGTTACTAATCTTATACTGCTATTATTTATCAAAATAGTAAAAATTAAAAATACTTATTATTAAGACTTTTCAATTACTATTAGTTATCACAACTTAAGTACGGATTAGAAATTTATTTCCTAGGAAATAGGGAGATAGATTGTGACTTAATTATCGAGCAACTTTAATTAAGCATTGTAAATACGCAAATTATCACACTTAGTTTTTAGTTTCCATTTCAATAAATTCAGTAAAGCCACCCTTTTCAGCTCGTTTTTGACCAACTATTTTTAGAAACTCCTCTTGACTAACACCCTTAAACTCCAAATAAGCTCTTAAAACTTCATAAACATCACCTAGCTCTTCAATCAAATTAGTCTCACTTGTCGCGTTGACAACTTCTCCAGTTTCTTCAATCAATTTTTTCTTTAGAGCTGGTTCAATTTCACTTTGTGTAAGATGACGATAATTAGCATCTTTAGCAAATTCAGGTATTTTATCTCTAACTAATTTTTTCATATTTATTCACCCTCTTATTAAAATCATTATACTATTTAGTTAGTTTAGTTGTTTATTTTTATTGACATATATATCGGGCCACGATATATTTAATATATCGACATCCGATATACTTTATCTGGAGAAAGAGCATCACTCACAATGAACAAACAACAAAATGCTTTAACTGAAGCATACTATTACATATTATTGTCTCTATTTAAGCCGCTTCATGGCTATGGCATTATGAAAAAGATAGCAACAATGACTAATGGACGTATCAACATAGCCGCTGGTACATTATATGGCGCACTTAGCAAGTTAGAACAGTACCAATGGATTAGTGCTTTGCCAAATAGCAGCTCTGAACAAAGAAAGCAGTATATTATTACTGACAAAGGAAAGGACGTTATTTTAGCTGAATTTAAGCGACTAAAAGAATTAGTCAAAAATGGACATTTGATAATTGAGGGAGAAAACCAAAATGGAAAAGAAACGAATTAGGTGGTTTTTGCCAAGCAAATACCATCAAGAAGAAGATCGGCTTAATAGAATGGCAGAACAAGGCTGGCAACTGAAAAAAGTCTCTGGTCTAATTTACACTTTTACTGATACCGAGCCTGCTTACACTTACCGTCTAGATTTTAAGGCAAAACTATCAAAGAGCAAACGTCAAGACTACTATAGTTTCTTAGCAGATACCGGAATTGAAAAAATTGGTCAGAGGGGTAAGTGGACATACTTTCGCAAACTCAAGTCAGAAGGTGCATTTGATCTCTATTCAGATCAAAAATCCAAGTTACAGTTTTTGTTTCGCATCTCTAATCACCTGTCAAACCTGTTCATAATACCCCTTTTTCTTTTTACCGTATTTATTTCAGAAATTATTAGCGGGATTACTGATCAGCCTGCATTAATTGGAGCGATTGCCTGTTGTATAATTTTCTTTGTCTTTGATTTCTGTCTGATCATCCAAATAATAGAGCTAAAAATTCAGAGAGATCAAATAAAGCAGAAAGGATAAGAGTGACAAAGTCCTAATTTCAACTTAATAGGGCTTAGTCATATTAAAATAGAGACTCAATTCAAAGCAATATTAAGAAAACACCAATTGTTAGCCACCGAATTTGATGATGCTCAATCACAATTACTAGCTAGTCGATGCGGACGTGATCTGTTAATTGGAGATATTATTAATGTCGGGACTGGTTGGTTTTCTGACAAATCAATTTCAGCTGATACCAGTTTTCAAGAACTGCTAATTGCTAATTTAAAACTGATTAAGCAAAAATAATGTTCTCACTGAAATATAAAACTATTAGTGGTCCACAAAAAGCGGTCAAACTTTTACCAGATGTTAAAGTTTGACCGCTTTATTTTTTATTACTAATATTCGTTCTATTACCCGGGAAATAAGCATTTCGTTCTACTTAATTGGCCTGCTTCAAGGACCGTTTCTTGCTATAATCAGTTTAAAGGGCCACATTCTTATCCTAATATAGTCTTAACTGTAGAAGCAGGAATAAAGACATGGTTATCAGGAGTAATTGCAACCACGTAGAAGGGACAGCAAATGAAAAATGATCAACTAAAAGTAATACCTATTAATACCAAAGCTAAACTAGTTTCTATCAACCATGAACCTACACTTTGCGTAATCAAAGCACAAAAGCTCTACGAGTTTGACGAAAACACTTATGCCAAATTAGCCGAGTGTGACTTTCATAACGGTACAATTGAAGTACAGGTACTTAGCCAGCTTTTGCCAGATGCTCCAGATTTTGCTCGCGGTTTTATCGGCTTAGCATTTCGCATTAATGAAGATGATTCAGCATTTGAATCTTTTTATATTAGGCCTACTAATGGTCAAACAACCAATCCGGTAAGAAAGCAGCATGCAGTCCAATATTTTTCCTACCCCAAATATAACTTTGAATATTTCCGCACTCATCACATTACGGACTTTGAAGGACCAGCAAATATTGCTCTTAACCAATGGATTGATTTACGTGCAGAAATAAAGGATGAAACTGGTAAATTTTATCTTAATGACCGTCTTGCTTTGAAGGTCGATCACTTAAAGCACGGTGCATCACCTCGGGGAACTATTGGTTTCTTTGTTGATATTGGCACCAAAGGTTTCTTCAAAAATTTGCAGATTACGCCAGCTGATTAAGTTATTCTAGCAATTATTTTTGCTTGGTCTGACTATTTTCTGTACTATTCATCATCAGAACTATTTTCAATTTGTTTTAAATGAATAACTAAGTATAAACGCTCACTGCTATTTAGCTGATAGTGCATTTCTTGGTAAAAATAATCCTGCAGTTTTTTTAGTGTCCCCTTCAATTCAGGAAACTGTTTCAAAAATGCGGCCAAAATTGTTTGATTATCAGCTGAAGTTACAGGAAGATAATCCTGATTATTTTGTATTTGCGTAATTAAAAATCTTAAATGAACCGTTAAGCGCTCAAGTGTTGTTGGCTGCTCTGGATAGCCTAAGTCTGCTATTATGATTTGAAGAACTTTACTTAAATGCAAACTCGTGGCATTTTCACTTAACTGCTGTTTTTCATTGATGGGCGTTATTTCATTTTCCACAAAATGAATTGCAATTAATCCCGCTTCACCGGATGGCAAATTAACGTTAAAAGTTGAGTTAATCCAGTTAACACTTTCAAGTGCTTCACTATACTCCAAAGGATACACATTTTTCACGCTGACCAAGGAAGAAACATCATTTCTTTTATTTCTTTTAACGGCAAAATAAATATGGTCTGCCAAGCTAATAATTAAAAACTGATTGAAGGTCGTATTGAGCTTTTTCTCGGCATGATCAACAATATTTTTAGAAACGGCTAAATATTCCAGCGGTACATTTTCTAGTAAACTCGATAACGAATTAAGCCATTCAGGGTCCTTGATATTTTTAATAAAAGTCTGAACCCCCTTAGTCTTAACAACTTCATCCCCTGGCTGTTTTTTAAAACCGATGCCATTACCAAAAAGTATTGCCTGTTCATGTTTTTCATCATCGACCAAAACAACGTTATTATTAAAGACTTTAATAATCTTCATACTCACATTCCTTATTCATCATCAGCTTCATTTTCGCTTGCATAATCATTCATATAAATCATTTGTTCTTTAGCCTCATTAACTAATGCGGCTATTTTTTTAGCAGAAAGGTGGTCACTGGGATCCAGTACAATTGACAATGCCAATGCTAAATTAGCGCCAGTAATAACGTTTATCCTTGGATTTTTGATTAGTTGGGTACAATTTTGATTAACACTGCCACCCAATAAATCGGTAAGGAGAAAAATCTGTTCTTGTGGTTCAAATGTAGCAATCAAATTTGTTAATTCTTTAATTGGAAAATTATTTTTGCCATTACGATAAGCACAAATATAGTGCAAATTGGGTATATCGCCAGCAAAAAATTTAATTGTATCGGCCATTCCCTGAGCCATCGTTTTGTGAGAAATAATTACTATTTGTTTCATATCAAGCCTTAAATATTCCTAATGCTGCGCCGACCATTGCAATAACAATTACCATTAAAATTAGGGTGGTCATTTTTCGCCCTTTTTTCAGCATCCAGTACAGCAAGCCAGTTAATAATACCGGCAGTAGTCCCGGCATAATTTGATCTAAAATTTGTTGACCCGTAAGTGAGACGCCTGCCTGACTAAATTTCAAAGCTAATTTAAAATTCACTGTCGAAGGTACTATAGCGCCAATGACCGCGATTCCTAATACTGATACCGCATCAGTTAAAGCAGCAAGCTGATCACTCATATTGGTCATTAAAGATGCACCTGAGTCATAGCCAAGTTGGTAAAGAAATGAACGTAAAAAGAAAAATAATACATAAACGGCAAAGTAGATCCACATACCGATACTATTGCCATGCTTTCCCATCGAAGCAGCAATTGCGCCTAAAACCGTTGGGAATAATACCCAAATTAAGGCATCACCAATTCCCGAAAAAGGCCCCATCAAGGCAGTTTTTAAATCCTGAACAGCTTGCAATGATTTGGTTTTACCTTTTTCTTCTACGGCCAAGGTTGCACCAGTAATAATGGGCGACATCCATGGATTACAATTATAAAATTTAAATTGATTATCGATTGAAGCTTGTAAGCCATCTGGATCGCCACGATAAATTTTACTGAGCGCTGGAAACAACTCCCAAACCAAGGTTGCTGCAAAGCCACTATCATAGTTATATGTACTAATAGCAAGGTAGTGTCGTCTCATTGCCCGCCAAATATCTTTTTTCGTTAGAATTCTGCCGTCTTGTTTTGCCGTGGTATTATTCATCTTCCATATCCTCCTGAGTTAAACCAGTAGCACTTGCTGCAGCACTAGTTTGATTTGTTTTATTTGAATAATTCATAAATGTTGGGATGGCGCCAGCAACGCCAATTAAGGCTACCCCTAAGACAGGCATTTTTAAATAGGCAGATAAAGCAAAACCAACTAATAGCCAATAGCCATACTTTTTTAATGGCATGTATGATAACAGCATAGCCATTCCAACTGCTGGTAGCATTCCTCCAGCAACATTTAAGCCAACCGTAAACCAGGTAGGCATCAAGTTCAAAATGCTATTAACAACTGTTTTTCCAAATAACACTGCAATAAAAACAGGGACAGCTGATTCAAGTGGCATTAAAGCCGTCATTACCGGAATTAACATTCTCATTTTGCGATATTGCCGGTTATTGGCTAATTCGTGTGCTTTATTGGTAATAAATGAATTGAGAATTTTAAGTAAAACATCCAGTTGTATGCAAAGCATTCCTACGGGTACACCTAGTGCCAAACCGGCTGCCATTCCTTTACCAGTCCCGATTGCTACAGCAGTTGAAATCATTGCACTAACAGCATAATCCGGTGCAGAACTACCACCTAACGCCGCTACTCCTAATGACATTAACTGGATTGTTGCACCAACAACTAATCCCATTTGAAAATCGCCTAAAATCGCACCAACTATACATGACCAAAACATATAATTCATTGGTACAATTTGCGTTGTTTCAAAATCTAGTCTCTGAAGATAGGCTAAAATTGTAACCAAAATTACTTGTCCAATTGTGAAACCCATTGTTAAGCACCCGCTTTTCTATTTTTCAAAATTTTACCAACGTCAACACTTTCATCTTGCGGAACATATTTAGAAATCACTTTACAGCCCGCATCTAAAATGGCCTGGTAAGTTTCTATTTGATTCGGCTTGATATAGGCCCTATTCGTTACTTTAAGTGCTTCAGTGTAAGTTAACGTTCCGCCTAACACGAGCTCTTTGATATCCTCGCCTTGCTCAAGTAATGCCAAGAAAACATCAGGTGTCTGAGAGACGATAAAAACTTTCTGCCTGTCATATTTATGCGCCTTAAAATTAGTTAATGCCGTTTGCTTAGAAATTATGGATACAGCCATGCCAGACGGCCTGCCTAATTTCATCGCTTGCTTTTTTTGCAAATCATTAGCTACATCATCATCAATTACCATTACGCGCGTAGCGTTAGCGTTGGGTGCCCAACTAGTTGCTACAATCCCATGAAGTAATCGGTTATCAATTCGTGCTCCTACTATCGACATTTTTTCCTCCTAAAAAATAAGAGACCAAAACAAAGACTCTTAATACCACCAGTAAAAGTGCATTAATCGTCAATATCTTGGTCTCGCCAGTTTTTAAACTGTTACGATCCTATATTAATTTGTTGTTATTTTTGCGCTTGTAATTTATCTAGCCAAAATTCATCTATGAGCTTTATTATTTCTTGCCCTCATCTTGAAGAATTCGAGCTATCTCTAAACACATATCCTCTGCTTGTGGTTCAGTGCCAAAAAAGTTCAGCGTACCATGATCACAGCCTAAATACTTAATAACATTTACGTCTATTTGATGCTGTAAAGCCTTTTTGATAAATTCCTCAGCAACTAATGTAATCAAATCATATTGGTTAAGAATAAAGGTTAGCGGCGGAATTTTAGCCCAATTTCTAATATTAAACAAGTTAACTATTTCATCACGCGGATCAATCTGATGATGCAAATAGTTTTCTTCAAAACTAGTCAATGAATTAAGCATTCGCTGTACTCGATTCTTCACATATTTTTCGTCTTCCGCACATACAGCAAACTTTTGCCAATCATAATATGGTGCCATATCGTTATCAATTGCTGGATACAGTTCTATTACCCGGGAAATAATTGAGCTATCTTTCAGTATGACAATGCATGAATTAATCAGTCCACTTCCGGCACTATCGCCCGCTAACACCATCTTCGGATTTGTAGAACCAAGCTCAGCGTGATTTTCCTTTACCCAGTTAATAATGCCGAGTACATCTTCAATTGCTGCTGGATAAGGATTTTCTGGAGCTAATCTATAGTGCGGGAAAACCACTGTTGTCTGGGCCTGTTCAGCAATATATTTCATTTGCTTACCAAACTCTTCAACTTTTCCTGTCATATATGCTCCACCATGTAAGTAAATCAAAACAGGATTTTTAGCGATAATATTTACTGGCTGATAAATAAAAGTATCAATATAATGGTCATTATTTATCTCAATTAGACTTTCTTTTTCCAGCACCTCACTTGTCGTTATGTCATAAGTGATGTTTTCTGGACGATTACGGTCAAAATTTAACGAAAATGGCTTGCTGCCAACACCTTCACTCATTTTTTGTTTGATAATCTGCTTGACATGAGGATCAAGAATATCTAATCGTGGCTTTCCCCTTTGCCCTGGCACGACTTTAACGATTTCTTGCACACCATTAATTACCTGGCTTAATGAATTAGTCTGCAATTCATTGACTAATGATTTTGAATATTGTCTTTGCGTCATTTGAACACTCCTTTTTGCATAAAAAAAACCGAAAAAGCATACAAATTTGTATACTTCTTCGGTTTCGCCAGTTTCTAAGCTGTTACGATCCTAACTAATTATGTTTTTATCCTAGCATATTTTTAAATATTTGGAAAGCGCTTCCTAAAAATATTTTTATTCTCTAATTATCCAATTTCGTTATGGCAATTGTGTTCATTATCGCAAGAACTTGTTCGCGCTTAACAAATCCAGTTTTTGTTTCCATTGCATTGGCTGTACCCGCCGCAATTGCTAAGCTAATCGCTTGCTTAAAGTCATATTTCCGATCAAGCGCGTATAATAATCCGCCAACAACGGAATCCCCTGATCCTTCGGTATTAGCTACTTCCACAGGCTTAAAATTGACTCGGTAAAAGTCATCATGATGTTTAACCAAAGCACCCCGATCACCCAGCGAAATGATGATATTAGCGATTTTATTAAGACTGCTAGCCCTTATTTCTCGCTTCAATTTCTGACAATCACGCGTTACTGGTGCTGCTAGTAGTTCAGCTGCTTCTTGCTCATTGGGTTTAATAAAATCCGGCAAAGCGGTACTTTGTAGCACCTCAGTCAATGCCTGGCCAGACGTATCCAGCACGATTTTTACTTGTGGTGCAAGCCTGCGAATACTGGTAATGATTTTAGAATAAATATGCTGCATATTAGTTGGTGGAACACTACCATTCAGAGAAATAGCTGTCACGTTGTGCTTGACAATTAGCGAGGATAAAGATGCAAGCAAATTATCCATGCTACTTAGTGCAAGTCGATCGCCTTGTTCATTAATTTCGGTTTTTTCACCATTATTTTGAATAATCGTGTAACAATTACGGGTATTGCCTTTAGTAGCGATGAACTTGCAGGTATAACGGTCATTCTTGGCCTGATCTAAAATATATTGGCCATTTGGACCAGCCAAAAAACCGGTGGCGATAGTTTCGGCGCCAAGGCATGCTGCCACACGAGCAGCATTAATGCCCTTGCCACCAACCATTTTCTTCACCAACTGCACCCGATTTAACTCACCTATTTCTAAATGATCAAGTTGGTACAGACGATCAACGGACGGATTAATTGTAACTGTGATATCCATTTCTCTTCCTATTCTGATGTAACTAGAAAATAACTTTAGTATATTGCGAATATTTCTTGATCTCTTCTTTACTAATTTTGCTATCAGTCACTAGAAAATCGAATTGATCAAGCTTTTGAAATGTGATGATATCTGAATGATTTAATTTAGTATGATCGGCAACAATCAAAGACTTTTCGGCATGTTCCATTGCAATATTTTGAATATTGCCTTCAGGAATTGTACTTGTAGTAACGCTATTGCCATTAATACCATTAGTTGAACAAATTGCGTAATCAAAATTTAAGCCGTCAAAAATATTCTCAGCTTTTTCACCGAGAAATTCTTCAGTATTACGGTGCAACTCGCCACCCGTTAAAAATAAGCGGCAATCACTTTTATTGATTTCATTAAAGGCTACTAAACTATTGGTTACAAAAGTTAGATTTTTCGTAACCAATAATGGTACTGCCTGCAACAGAGTTGTTCCTGCACCCAAATAAATTGTTGAATTGTTAGCAATTTGCTTCGCTAGCAACTTCGCAATTTCCTTTTTTTCATCAATATTTTTTTGCAACTTTTCATTAGTAGTTGATTCTGCTTGGTAGTTGCTTTTTGCGCCGCCATAAATTCGGGTAATATCCCCCGATTCTTCCAATCTCTTTAAATCACGTCTGATAGTCATGGAAGAAACTTGTAAGTTCTTCGCAATATCAACCGTTGTCATAAAGCCGGTTTTACGTAAAAGATTGTTTATGGCTGTTAATCTTTTTTCTTGTAAACTCAAAAAAATCACTTCTTTTATTCAATTTTACCATCACACCAGAAGTATATCAAACATTGTTCAACATTTAAAGTTTATCTATGTTAAAGTTTGTTAAATTTAGGTTGACAATGTTCAACTAGCGTATTATATTGAAAACGTATTCAAAAGTGAAAGGAGGAGAAATTTTTGTTTTACCAAGATTTAATTGACTTAAATATTGCGGTTGATACTGAAGAACAGCTATTTGACTTAGTCGGAACTAGAGTTATCAGTCAAGATTTTGCCAATCTAGGCTATATTGCTAATTTAGAAAAAAGAGAGTTAGCATACCCTACCGGTTTAAAATTTACTGATATTGCCTTAGCACTGCCACATGTTGACCCGCAATACGTTAAGCGACCATTTATTTATCTTGCTCGCACTATTAGTTCCTTAAAACTTAAGCAAATGGGTGACGGCTCTGACATATCTGCCCAGAACTTTTTGTTTTTAGGTCTTAAAAATGGCGAAAAACAGCCTGAATTGCTGGCCAAAATTATTGCAGCTTTTCAAGATCAGAACTTTGTTGAACAGTTTCAAAAAACAAAGGATTCACAAAATATGCTTCAGCTCGTTGAAGCGAAATTTAGGGGGTTATCAAAATGAAAACAATTTTAGTTTGTTGTGGTACGGGAGTAGCAACCAGCCCGCAAGTCGCTAATAAGATTAATGATTTCTTAGCAGAACAAGGGTTGGATCACCTGGCAAAAGCCACTCCTGAGCCAATCGGTGAAGCAAAAACCACAATTGAGAATGATGATAATGTCATTATCTATGTGGGCATTGCCCCCGCAGATGGTGAACTGCAAGAAGTTCTTGATGCTAATCACGTTGTGGGCATGGTCGGTTTACCCTGGCTAACTGGCATGGATCAGGACAATGCCAATCAAAAAGTAGCTGATATCGTCAAGCAGGCGGAATAGCATTTCATCATTGGAGGTGAATTTAATGGATTGGAATGGAATAGTCCAAGGGATATTGAGCGTTGGTGCCCAGGTTTTAATTCCGATTTTAATTATGATCTTAGGGCTAATTTTTGGAATGAAACCCTCTAAAGCTATCCTTTCCGGACTCTATTTAGGAACCGGATTTATTGGCATGTCAATGGCGATCAACCAGTTGACTGAAACCGTTAGTCCTGCTGCAAAGGCTCTGGCTAAATATACTGGCATCAATTTACCGGCAGTTGACTTTGGTTGGACTGGTGCAGCTGCAATTACTTGGAGTTGGACCCTAGCTTTTTTGTTTTTCGTCGTAGAAATCGTGGTTAATTTAGTCATGATTTTTACCAAAATGACTAATACAATGAACGCCGACATGTGGAATGTTTGGGGTATCGCACTGACAGCTTACATGGTTTACCAAATTTCTGGCAGTTTAATCTGGGGCTTTATCTGTGGGGCCATCCAAGTTGTTATCTGCTTAAAATTGGGCGATATGTGGAGTAAAGAAATTGCCAATATGCTTGGGTATGAAGGTGTTACCGTAACCCACATTGAGGCATTTACAGCAATTATTATGTCCCCGATTAACAAATTGATGGACTACATCCCCATTTTTAACCGTGAATGGGATGCAACATCGTTAAAACGTAAGATTGGTGTCTTTAGTGAACCAGTAACAATGGGAGCCATTATTGGCCTAGTGTTGGCACTAGCTGGACGCTACAGTATCGGCGATGCCCTTAATCTTGCAGTCACCGTCGGAGCTGTTATGGCGATTTTCCCAGTAATGGCCAAGTTCTTTATGGATGCTCTAACACCATTTGGAACTACTATGAGTAATTTTATGAAAAAACACGTTAAAGGAAGAACATTCGTTATTGGATTAGATTGGCCAATCTTAGGGCAGAGTACCGAATTATGGGTAACCATGGTGCTAATGATCCCAATTTCAATTATTTATGCGGCTATTTTGCCAGGTAACAAGATTTTACCAATTGCAGGTGTAATTAATTATTGTATTGGCGTTGGCGGCTTACTACTGACTGGTGGCAATCTCTTACGAATGATGGTTCTAGGCATTATTTACGAACCAATCTTTTTGTACGGCGCATCCTATTTTGCTGATATTTTTACTAAGTTAGCGAAATCAAGTACTTCAATTAAAGTTCCAGCAGGTGCCCAAGTTTCTTGGAGCTCAATCGAAGCACCGGAATTAAGATTTTTAATGGCTTGGGTAGGTCGTGGTAACATCTGGGCGATTGTTGGTTTAATTGCCCTTCTGGCACTTTTCTGGCTCCTTTACCGGTCATTTAAAAAGAACCCGATTCCGGCATTGAAATATAGCAAATTAAAGTAATGGTGTAAAAATGGTAAAAAGCAAATTTTTTTGGACCTGCTTATCCTTTTTAGCCTTTAGCTTATTCTTTTTGGCAATTCTTTCCCATCAATATTGGTTAAACATTTTCGTAATTGGTTTAGGGATGCTAATCGATAAGAAAGGAAGTGGTATTCTTTTTTCTAAAAAAAAACAGAGTCACTACAACAAAAGATAATTAGAAAGGAAGAATTTGATGCAATATCCAGCAGGCAGAATACCATTTGAATATGAACGCGAGGATTTGGCCAAGGTCGTTCGTGAGGTAATGGAACGGCGCGATACCAATATTGTTGGTGGAAATATCAGTATTAAAGTGCAGGACGAAACCGGCAAAAACTATTATGTGATGACGCCAACTATGATGTCAGAAGCATACATGGGTTACCTAACGGCCGACCAGATTTTAGTCATTGAACCGCACACGCGCAAAGTTATTTCTGGCAACGGTAATGTTACACGTGAAATAAATATGCACGAAGCCATCTATGATACCAATCCCGAGATTAAGTGTGTTTTTCACTCCCATGCTGATCAGTGCATGTTTTGGGGAACAAGCGGTTTAAATATGCCGAATGTCACTGAGGCAACACAAAAATTACAAGAAATTAGAACCCTTACGTGGCATCCCATGTGTACGGAAGAATTAGCCCAATATGTCGCCGGTGAAATCAAAAAACTAGGCAAAAAGGCGTTACGCAACGGTTTTATCCTTAATTCTCACGGTACCCTCTTTACTTCTGGCGGCAAGGATATGGATCCGTTAACTGCTCTGCACAAATCTTTGGCTGATGTTGATATTACCGAATATAATGCCAAGGTTGCTTACAAGCAAACCGTTTTTCAGCAAATCGGCGTCTTAGACGGATATTATTCGGAAGATACCAAGATTGGCACTTGGGAAGATGTTAAAGCGGGTAAAGCTCTTTATAATCGGAAAAAAGAGCAAAATAAAAAAGGCGACTAACTAGTGCCCCTTTTATCAAATATAACTACTTTGAAAATATAACAAATTTTACGCAAATGCAACTTTAATCTCAGATTATTAGTTGATGGTCCGTAAAAATTGGTTATTCTTCCACTTAAAAAGCTGGCAAATTTTTGTCAGCTTTTTTGCGGCTATTGTAAATATAATTAGGAGATGTAGTTGATTTACCATAGCCTGCTAGTAATATTAATCCAGTGTTTGTACCCAACCCTCTGGGCCCTTCTTTTTACCGTATTGAATATCAACTAATTCATTGTACAATTTAGTTGTCACCGGGCCGGTTTCTGTTTCACTGTAAATAACATGCTTTTTACCATTATAGGTAATGGAGCCCACCGGCGAAATAACAGCGGCGGTACCCATTGCACCAGCTTCTTTCATCTTAAAAGCTTCTTCTAAGGTGATTTGGCGCTCAACCGGATTTAATCCCTGCTCCTTAGCAAGCTCTAACAAGGACCGTTTGGTAATTGAAATTAAAATCGATTTTGACTTAGGAGTAACAAATTGGCCTTCTTGGGTAATGCCATAAAAGTTGGCGCCACCAAACTCATCAACATATTTATGTTCACGTGGATCAAGGTACAAACAATCGGCATAGCCATTCTTATGCGCCTCAACCGATGGCAATAAACTGCTGGCATAGTTACCTGAGGTTTTAGCTTGACCAGTTCCCGCATAGGCAGCACGGTCATAATCGCTGACAATATAGTCGGCTGGGTTCAAGCCCTTGATATAAGCCCCTACCGGAACGGCAAAAATGCGAAAAATGTATTCATCGGCAGCTTGAACACCCAAAACATTTGAGGTACCAACCATGAATGGACGTAAATAAAGAGTTGCGCCACTATCATATGGTGGCACAAATTCTTCATTCGCATGCACCACTTGCTTTACTGCCTCTACAAACCAGTCTTCAGGAAATGGTGGCATTGCCAAGCGCTGAGCTGACAAAGTAAAACGATGAGCGTTTTGATCTGGGCGAAACAAGTTGATTTTACCGTCCTCACGCCGGTAGGCTTTCAAACCTTCAAAAATCTCTTGGCCATAGTGCAGTACTTCTGCCCCTTCGGAAAGGGTAATGGTTGAATTCTCAACCAACTTTCCTTCTTGCCATTCGCCGTCTTTATATTTAGCTTCATAGCGATATGGTAAATCGCGATAAACGAAGCCTAAATTTTTCCAATCAAGATCTTCTACTCGTTGTTTCATAACAATCCACCCTTTATTACTCCTTATGTTACATAAACTAATAATAAATTATTAGCTTTTTAATTAATAGTTAATTGTTAACTAATTTAGACCATAAATTTAATGATGTCAATCCTTTATTGCACAAATTACCAAAATATCTTTTTGGCAAAAAATAGTTAACTCTGCTTGAGTGTCACACGTGAAACAAATAGTTCAGTCAGTAGTTCAATACTAGGATAAAAGGCAAGTAACCATTGGGCAGGAAAAAACTTACTACTTCAAATTTAGACAAAAAAAGACTAGCTCCCGCGAAGTAGCGGAAACTAGTCTTCAATTAGTGTTTAGCAATTAGCCTAATTTTCAATTAGTCCTTATTTTCTTTAGTTTCAGATTTAGTTTTATCGGTCTTATCAGCTTTTGGTGTAATAGTTAAAACTGCATCACCATTTAAGTAAACATGCTGGTCATCTGCAGTAAACTTAACTTCTTTGTTGTCAGGCTCCTTCATTAGCAATTTTGCAATTGGAGTTTCCAGATCTTGCTCAACTACCCGACGTAGTGGCCGTGCACCAAACTTCTTATCGTAGCCTTTTTCTGCCAAATAAGCTTTTGCTTCAGGGGAAATTTCTACTTTCACATCCCTCTTAGCTAAGACATGTGACATCTTCTTTAAGTAAATATCGATGATCTTAGTCATATCTTCTTCGGTCAGTGAATTGAACGGTACGATTGCATCAAGCCGGTTCAAAAACTCTGGTCTAAAGTAGGCTTCTAAGGCTTGGATCATTTTATCATGGTCGACCTTGCCATCCTTGAGTAAGTTATCTGAATACCCAGCATTTGAAGTCATGATCAATATTGTATCTTTAAATGAAACAGTTCTACCTTGGGCATCGGTTAAGCGACCATCATCCATAATTTGTAATAATGCGTTAAAGACTTGTGGATTAGCTTTTTCAATTTCGTCAAACAGAATCAAGCTATATGGTTGATGACGTACTTTTTCAGTTAATTGTCCACCTTCACCGTAGCCAACATAGCCTGGTGCTGAACCAATTAGTTTATTAACTGCCATTTGGTCTTGGTACTCGGACATATCAAGTCTAATCAGGTGATTTTCACCGCCGAACAATTGAATTGCCAATTGTTTAGCCAGCTCAGTTTTACCAACACCAGTTGGACCAGTCAGTAGGAATGAACCAGTTGGACGATTGTTATCCTTGAATACTTGCTTACGGGCAATTGCATCAGTAATCACGTCAATTGCATTATCCTGGTCAATAACGGACTTCTTTAATTTAGCAGCTAAATCAAGGTTCTTTTGTCCCTCACTGGCATGAAGTTCGCTCATTGGAATCTTAGTTTTTGCTTCAATTAAAGCATAGATGTCTTGGTCGGTTACGCGTGGAGTTGCAGCATCATCAACGTGATCAGCTTTTTCACGTAACTCCTCAATCTTCTTCTTCAAATCACTAGCTTTGTTGTAGTCCTCATTTTTAGCGGCCTCTTCTTTTTCCTTTTCAAGACTAGCAATTCTCTTTTTAATTGATGCTTCATCACTAGGAATAGTGTCAAGACCCTTCTTAGCACCAGCTTCGTCCATTAAGTCAATTGCCTTATCTGGCAAATAGCGGCCCTGAATGTAGCGTTGTGATAATTCAACGGCTAAGCGTAAAGCACTGTCACTGTATTTAACGTGGTGATAGTCTTCATACTTTTTCTTCAGACCCTCTAAAATTTTAACCGTTACATCAGCAGATGGCTCTGGAACCTGTACTGGTTGGAAACGACGTGCCAAAGCAGCATCATTTTCAATTCGACGGTATTCTCCTGTTGTCGTTGCACCGATTAAGTTCAAGTCACCACTAGCCAGAGCTGGTTTCAAAATGTTAGCAGCATCGCCACTATTATTTTCAGAATCAGTTGAACCTGCACCAACAATGTTATGAATTTCATCAATGAATAAGATGATGTTTGGATTCTTCTTAGCTTCGTCAATTACCTTCTTCAGGCGCTCTTCGAAACTACCACGAAGGCTAGAACCCGCAACCATATCATTAATGTTAATTGCAATAATATGCTTATCTTTCATCTTGTCAGGAACATCACCTGAAGCAATTTTTTGTGCTAAGCCCTCAACAATCGCGGTTTTACCAACACCTGCAGGTCCGACTAAAACCGGATTATTCTTTTTACGTCTGCTTAAAATTTCAATTACTTCTTGGATTTGTTCATCACGACCAATTACAGGATCGTATTTATTGTTTTTAGCTTGCTCAACTAAGTCAACGCCAATTGGTTTTTCCTTTTTTGGTTGACCAGGCATTTGGCCGTTCTGGTTCATGCCTTGTGGAGAAATATTCATGCTCGAATAGTGAACTGGAATCGAGCCATTATCATCATTGTTAAAGAAAGAATTATTTAATTCGTTAAATAGATTGTCAAATTCGTTATCAAAATATGCCATACATATACACCCCTTTAATAGGTTTAAATTTTGTAATTAGCACTCGACGTTGTCGACTGCTAACTGCTTACATATAATATTGTAGCAGGTTATCCACAGAATGCAACCCTTTTTGCTTACTTTTCCACATTTTTTTGCTTAACTTGTGAATTTTTCCTTTTTTAACTAAAAAACCTTGATAAATCAACTTTATTGTTGTTATCAAGGTTTAATAATTATGCTATTTTTGATATAAATTCATGTGTTCAGCCAAATATTTGGCGGTTAAACTATCCTTTTTGTGCGATATATCCACAGGCTGCCCACATGCAACAATTTTTCCTCCTTGCAATCCACCACGTGGACCCATGTCAATCATATAATCACTATTAGCCATAATATCCAGATCATGAGTAATCGTAATAATCGTTGCCTTCTGCTTCAGTAATTTTTGAAAAACAGCTAGCAAGGTCCTAACATCGTGTGGATGAAGACCAACTGTTGGCTCATCAAAGACAAAAAGACTGCCTTTTTGCCGCCGGTGGAGATGACTAGTCAATTTTAGCCGCTGTGCTTCTCCGCCTGACAACGCAGGTGTTGATTCACCTAAATGCAGGTATCCTAGCCCCATATCATGCAAAGTAGTAATTGTTTTTTCAATCTTAGGCTCATCCCTAAATAACTGTTCTTTCAAAGCATCGTCAACCGAGTAATCAAGCACGTCTGCAATACTCAGTCCATGCCATTTTACACGCAAGACGTCTTGGTTAAACCGGTGGCCACCACAAACTGAACAAGTCTCAACCATATCGGGCAAATACTGAATATCAAGTGAAATTGCTCCAGTACCACCACATGCCGGACACGCACCTTCTTTATTATTGTAGGAAAAATGCGCTGCCTTATACTTTAGCTTTTGAGCTAACGGCTGGCGGGCAAATAATTTGCGCAAATTATCCATAATATCAGTATAAGTAGCGACCGTAGAGCGCTGATTTTTGCCAACCGGCGAAGAATCAACGCTAATAACGTTTTTGATTCCACCGCTAGTCAAATCTTTTACCCAGCTTGGACCATCTACCTGTTTTTCTTGCGCCTTTAATGCGGGAATGAGCGAATCAAGAATTAACGTTGTTTTGCCTGCTCCAGAAAAACCCGTAACTGCAGTCAACCGCCCAACCGGAATTTGCGTGTGAACATTTTGTAAATTGAAACGGTCAGTGACAGTAAACTTAATTGTGCCTTCACTAAAAAGCTTCTTTGTATCCACCTGTGGCCGCACATAAAGTGGAGCTATTCCTTTTAAATACGGACCAATTAGAGATTCTGGCTTCTGCGCAATTTCTTTTGGCGAGCCTTCAGCAATTATTTGGCCGCCCTGCGAACCTGATCCCGGACCAATTTCAACAATCCAGTCAGCAGCACTTATAATTGAAGTTTCATGGTCAACAACGACTAATGAATTGCCTTGATTGACCAGTTCGTGAAAAACCTCAATTAACCCAGCAACATTATCTGGATGCAGTCCCACAGATGGTTCATCCAGCACATAAAGTACTCCTGTAGTTTCTGTCCGCAAGGTGCGCCCCAATTGAATTCGCTGCAATTCACCAGTTGAAAGACTATTAGCCTGACGAGCTAAGCTCAAGTAATCTAACCCTAATTTTAGTAGAGGCTTGACCTGATGCAGCAATTCACCCGTCAGATTTTGCGCTAAAGCTTGCATATCATCTGGCAGCCAAGCTGCGATTTCTTTCATATAATCATCAAGTTCACCGAGCGTAAGTTGTTCTGCTTCAACAATATTTTTTCCAGCTACCAATTGACTCCAGCGACTTGGGTCAATCCGGTGCCCATGACAGCGCGGACAGGTTTTAAAACGATAAAAAGAATTAATCCGTTCCAGTCCACGCTCTGATTTCGTAGTTTTGCGTGAATTGGCCACAGCATTATAGGCATTTTCATATAAGGCATCGAGATGATAAACTCGGCCCGTTGAAGTAGGCAAATCCACCGGCACCTTACGTTCCTTGCCGTGTAAAACAATTTCCTTTTCTGCTTTAGTCAAGTCTTTGTACGGTACGTCTGTCCGGACACCAAGTTCTCGTGCGATTCGCCACATCCAATTGCGACCCGGAATCTGCCAGGTCGCCACGGCACCATTTTCTAAAGTCAGTTCTTCGTTAGCAATAATCTTACTATCATCAATTTGTTCTACTGTTCCTAAACCTTGGCATTTTTTACATGCGCCATCGGAATTAAAGGCAAAATCTTCTGCACTAAAAGCATAGAATTGTTCGCCACAAGTTGGGCAAGTAAGGCGCCCCATTGCCTCACCGGTTAAATCCATCGCTTCAGCAATCTTGATTGTTGGCGCAATCCGGTGGCCATTGGGACAAACTGGCGAACCTAACCGGGAAAAAATTAGTCGTAAAACATTGAAAACTTCTGTTACCGTACCAACGGTTGACCGGACGCCCGGAATACTCGGCCGCTGGCGCAAGGCTAGCGCCGAAGGGATGTGCTTTACCTCATCGACTTGTGCCCGCCCGACCTGACTTATTCGCCTTTTAGTGTAAGCCGCCAGCGAATCAAGGTAGCGCCGGGCACCTTCAGAATACAAAATGCCCATTGCCAAACTAGATTTACCCGAACCACTTAAACCTGATATTGCCACAAATCGGTGCAATGGAATGGCCACATTGATATTTTTTAAATTGTTGACCCTGCCACCAATAACTTCGATTTTAGTCGGCTGTTCTTGATATTTCATGTATTACGGTCCTTTCTTCTTGGTTTCAGCTGTTTTCCCGGCTTAACTGGTCGATCTGGTTTTCTCAGTAAGTATTCCCGAATTGCCTGGATAACCTGCTTATTTTGCGGTAAATCCGAGTGGTCGGCTTTCTCGCCAGTTACGGTCATTGCTGTATAAGACTTTACCTGATTTTGAAAAATAAACTTGCCCGCAGCAACGCTTGTTTCTGGTACAATGCCGTCTGATTCGTAGCTTTTGCCACCAGATAACGAATAAACCTTAAGGTTTTTAGGCAAAGCGGAACGCTTTTTAATAAAATCAGCTAACATTTGTGTGCGATTCTTGATATTGCTCTCAGTAAAATTATACGGCGTCCCCAATGTCATTAGCCGCTTCATTTTTGTGTCACTTGCATACTGTGCATAATAATGCTCCAGCCAATATGTCCAAATCAACCCACCGTTTGAATGACCGAAGGCCTTAAAATTATTAAACTTGTAATTTTGCATTAATGAGTCAAACGCAATATCCAACCAATAGGCTTGTTTCTTGATATTGGCATAACCATCCTTATTATTAGCAAAACCAATAATGATGATCGGTTCTAAATCATTTTTCCCAATTGAACCACTGTATGACAGTTTTGCTTCACGTGAAACAGTAACTTTGAGCACACTATGCTGATTCATGGTTGTTTTATTCAGTTGGTCAATCAAATCATTAAAGCGCTCGGTCGTTGCACTCGATCCCGGCACCATGATTACCGGTGAAAGCAGTGAGCGGCTGCGTTCGGCTCGGGCTTTATTATCCCTTTTCATCCAAAAATAACTGGGGATGGCGAGGACAACCATGAGTGTAATTAACAAAATCAACCATTTTAAATTAGGATTTTTGTGCAAACGCATTGCTGCTGCCCCCTTTACTCAACCTCAGTTTTAATTCTACTCTTTCATTTATCCTGATAAACGGCCACATTAAGCATAAATCCAGGGCAAAAAGCACCATCACAAACAAAAGAGCCGTCCAGTTGCCGTTAGTGCCAAAAAATGAAATCAATAGTCCCGGAGTTCCTTTTAAAATAGGATATGCACAAACAGGAATAATTCGCAATGTGATTGCACCTGCGGCTAAAGTCATGTTAATTAATGGTATTAAAATACTTGGTAAAATAAAAACAGGATTAAGAATAATTGGCAGGCCAGCCGCAAAGCCTAAACTTGACCCAAAAGCTGCTGGGATTAAATTAAGCCGTGCAATTG
Organism: Lactobacillus sp. B4015; assembly: GCF_026536055.1. Classification (NCBI taxonomy): domain Bacteria; kingdom Bacillati; phylum Bacillota; class Bacilli; order Lactobacillales; family Lactobacillaceae; genus Lactobacillus; species Lactobacillus sp. B4015. Next base: position 2,479 of record NZ_JAFNOY010000006.1, on the reverse strand, counting down.
CGCCGATTTCCTTGTTTCCGTGCCGCAGTAGCAGTAAAACAATCACCGCTAAAATGACACTCGCGCCGCCCATCGTACCGTAAGCCTTAATTAACGAGCTACCTAAGTACTTGTAGGGCACATTCCACGAACTACCGTGCTGAAACGCATATGTCAGATTTTCAGCGGTGTAAGCATTATTTACCGTGCCGGCAAAAGCATGTAAGGGGTAGCCGATCCCCAACCAGTTTAGAAAAGTTACTATTAATGATAAGAATAAGACTTCTAACAGGTTGTTCGTGGTTTGCAGCCGGCTGACCAATTCATTAAAACTAGCAGAATTGAGTAGTTTGATTTGTAATTCATAAATAATAATCCCGAGCACCACTCCCAAAGCGAGTGAAACAAAAAAGGGCAACACTGCGTCCCAAGCACGATGCTGAATCCACTTTGTGCTTTCATTTTCTACTGGCACATAATTTTTTCCTAGTAAATGAAACACCTGTCCAACACAAAAACCAACAATTAATGCACTAAAAACAGCATTAATTTGTAACAGGCTGATTGTGAATGATACTTGATTGCTGTGGCCGCTGTTAGAGGCATATGAGCAAAAGAGCATAATTAAAACGGAAGTCATTCCTGACATCGTTGAATCTTTATGGTAGATTCTAGCGGTATAGCGCGCCATAAAATAGCTGGCATAAACGCCAAATACCCCAAACGTTATTTCAATCATGCCACGACAAACAAATGAACCCGCATACCAAATATGATCAGACATGATTTTATCAAGACTAAAAATGTTATAAATCAGGCCATCTGGAGAAAAGACCAAATCATTTAGCAGATTGAAAAAAGCACCAATAACAGCAATTGGCATTAGCATTACTAAGGTTCTTTGCGCCGCCCGCAAAAAAGTCCATTGCCTAATTCGCAAAACAGACTTTGTAAGTATATTTAACATTGTTCAAGCCCTTACTTTATACAGTATTTGGAATAAAATACTACTCCAATTATTCACTGCCAGCAATTTTTTTATTTGAAATATAATTTTGTTCCTTTCTGGCCGCCCTGATACGTGAAAATGTTATAATAGAAACGGTTATCGGAAGGTGGGAAAATGAGCAGGAAAAAAATCGAATTGAATGAAAAAGTAGAAAAACTGGCAGAAAAGTATCTCCAACTAACTAGAACTGATTTAGATGACCTAACCAATACTGCTTTAAAGGCTTATCTTATTGATCATTTAAATTCCAACCAAATTAAAGAAGCGCTAAAAGATACTGATGACATAAGCTCCGAATATACCGGAAAATTGTTTAATATTGATGATTTAAACAAATTTTAGCTAAACATTTAAACAAACTAAAAAGGATAGGCTGATTAATGAGCCTGTCCTTTATTTTGTTTTTTATTAAATTATTGTCTAAATTGATCACCGGCCAGATTACGGTAGAAGTTTGCCTTGGTCGTTTGCTCATACGGAATAAGCCAAATAAAGCCGATTCCTAGAGTAAGCCATGCAAGAATTATCCACCCAATGAAGCTGAGATCAAGTACAAATAATTCCCACTTGTGTCCGTTCATCAGCCGCCTACTTTCTGTAATACCGGTAGTTGCATGAACTTCATGACCACTATCAACCAGATCACTAACAATATAAGGCGTCATTGCATAAGAATAAGACTTAATGAGGCCGGGAATGACTAACAGTAATGACCACAAAAATTGAAAAATATTGCTTAAAAGATAATTAATTAGTTCCGGAATAAACCGATTATCAGTAAAAACCGAAAAAATAGAGCGCCAAAAATTAAACTTGCGACCTTCAGTAAAAGCTAAAAAGGTAATAACCATACTCAGCATAAAGAAACCGCTAAGAAATCCAGTTCCGCTATTGCCAAGTAGTCTTCCAGCCCAAATTCCCGGATTAAACACTGATTCTGGGTGGCTACTCCCCATTACCTCATTCATATCATTCACTGTTTTAAGTGTAGCATTAATACTTGGCCCAAATAAAATAGCATTTATTATTACAAGCACTAGGCTAACGCAAGCTGCCCAGACCCAATTACCATGCAGCTGACTTTTAGCTTCAGCTTTTAATTCAGCTCTTGTCATATTGATCTCCTTTATATACTCCTATTTAAATACATACTACTATTTTAAAGTACATAAATGCAAAGAAAATACAAAAAGCCTAGTCCCACCAACAATCGGAACTAAGCTCACACAGTGTTTGTGCCACCATTACTGACCACATATAGAAATTTACATTTTCGCTACCGGAGAAAATGAGTTCTTTCCCTATGGCGGCACAACAAAATTTTAGCATGCAATTAACTAAAAAACAAGGTACAACCAATTATATTTTCACTACTTATCGTGTTTCTTCAATAACTGCAACATAATTTTATCAATACGATCTTTCAAAACCACAAATTCGCCCTTCCGCGTCTTATTGGCCTGAATAATAATCATGGTCTTCGCCGTCTTC